>NZ_JBSGUS010000015.1:0-244942 GCF_053608045.1 Kribbella sp. NPDC055071 | reverse complement strand
ACCGGCAGACCACCAGGCCCCACCCGCTAAAACAAAGGACGGCCGAACCCACGACTATTGGGTTCGGCCGTCCGCGATGTCCTGAGACATCACAGTGGTAGCGGGGGCAGGATTTGAACCTGCGACCTCTGGGTTATGAGCCCAGCGAGCTACCGAGCTGCTCCACCCCGCGCCGTTGTGTCTTTAGTTTAGAGGATCGGGGCCGAGCAACCAAATCGGTTACCGGGGTGGCTCCGACTCGGCGAAAACCCGTGTTCGTGACGGTGCTAGCGGCGTACCGTCCGGGTATGTCCAGACGCGTCATCCGGCCGTTCGAGGAGGGGGATCTCGGTGCGGCCGCCGGTCTGCTTGCGCAGCGGCACAAGGAGCATCGGAGCCGCCACCCGCTGCTTCCGGCCGATTATGAGGATTTGCAGCTCGCCGAGGTCGAGCTGACGGCTGTGTGGGAGAGCGAGAGCGCGTCCGGAGCGGTCATGATCCAGGGCGACGAACTGACCGGATATGTGCTGGGGGCACCTAAACGGTCGTCGGTCTGGGGCCCGAACATCTGGGTCGAGTCCGCGGGCCACGCCGTACGTGAGCCTGAACACATCCGCGACCTGTACGGCGCCGCCGCGACCAAATGGGTGGATGACGGCCGGACGGCGCACTACGCGTTGGTTCCGGATGATGCCGAGCTGATCGACGCGTGGTTTCGGCTGGGATTCGGCTCGCAGCACGCGCATGCGATCCAGCCGGCGCCGGCTGATGCGCTTGCCCCGCCACCGGAGCTCGTCGTACGGCGTGCAGTCCGTGGCGACATCGCCGTACTGGCGGAGCTGGATCTGGCTCTGCCTCGGCACCAGGCATTGTCGCCGGTGTTCTCGGCTGGGGATCTGCCGACGCTCGAGGAGGCGCTTGCCGATTGGGAGGAGTCGTTCGACGACCCGGATTACGCGACGTTCGTTGCCGAGCACAACGGTCGGGTGATCGGCTCCTCGATCGGGTGCTCGTTGGAGAAGTCGAGTTCGCACAGTGGGCTCGCGCGGCCGGACAACGCCGGCTTCCTGGGGTTTGCCGCCGTACTGCCGGAAGCTCGAGGGCATGGCGCCGGCCGCGCGCTCGGTGAGGCGGTGCTGCAATGGTCGGCCGACACCGGGTACACGTCGGTGGTGACCGATTGGAGAGTGACGAACCTGTTGTCGTCGCGGACGTGGCCCAGGCTTGGCTTCCGGCAGACGTTCCATCGGCTGCATCGACTCATCGGATACTGACAGGCCGGTTGTCCACAGGTTCGAAATCGCCGGTCGAATCGTGGGGTGATCACGGCATGTTCTTGGGCGAGAAGGCGTCTCGCAGCAGGCGAGGCGTCACGGTTCCCAGGAGGCAGCCATGTCGTGTTCGTCCCTTCGTTCCCGCATCGTTCCGCCGGCCCGTCGTATCGTGATTGGGAGCGCGGCCGTCCTCGCGTCACTCGGCACGCTGGCGATCGGTCCGGCCGCCGCGAGCGAGCTCGGCTGTCGCTCGGGATATTCCGTGGCACCTCCTTCGACCGAGCAAAGGGCCTGCACCTTGGACGGCTTCGTGATCGACCACCTTCCCGACGGCATCGGTGCCCCCAGCGACTTCGAGTACGAGTGGGAAGACGTGAGTTTCCACAGCCGGGTCTGGGAGACCGGGCCTGATCCCGAGGGTGCGTTCAAGGTCGATCTGACCGTCAAGACGCTCCGCGGGGAGAAGCTCGGTGATCTCGAGGCGCTCAAGGAATTCCTGATCAGCTACGAGGAGAAGGACCCGGACAGCTGGGAGCTGACCCCGGTCAAGGTCGGTGGGTACGACGGTCTCCTCGCGGGCAACGAGGTGTTCTACTTCGTCGCTCCTGGCGTCGCGGCCGAGGTGACCGTCGACCCGGACCGCTTCACCGACGAGGACCTGCTCGACACCGCGGCCGGCTTCCACCCAGAACCGGCCTGATGCCCTAGGCAACTGAACGGGGCGGCGACCCCGACTGTGTGTCGGTGTCGCCGCCCCGGGAAGCACCCTGCGGGCCGGCCTGTCGGGGTCAGCCTGTCGGGTCAGCCTGTCGGCGAACTCGGCGGACTCGTCGGTGACGACGGAGTGTCGGTCGGCGTCGGCGACGGTGTGCCGGTCGGTGTGGGCGTCGGTGCCGCCTGGCCCGCCTTGACCGCGTCGTCGAGCGCCTTGGCCATCGCGTCGACCTGCTTCTGGTACTCGGCCAGGTTCCCGTTCTTCAGGGCCGTCTGGGCAGCCGCGTAGGCGGTCTGCGCCCTGGCCAGCGCCTGCGTAACTGTCGGGTTGGTCGGATTCGTCGGATTTGACGTGCCCGGCGGTTGCTCGCCGGTGTCGACGTTGGTCTGGAAGACCTTGGTCAACGCATCCGACAGCGTGGAGCCGTAGGCGACACGATCTCCGAACGAGACCAGCACGTACCGCAGCACCGGATAGCTACCCGGTCCACTCGTCCGGACCGAGTACACGGGTTCGACGTACAGCAGGCCGCCGCCGAGCGGCAGCGTCAGCAGGTTGCCGAACTGGGCTCTTGCGCCGCTGGACGGTTGGTTGATCGGCAGCAACGCGGTTCTGATGCCCTCGTCGGTCTGGAACTTGTTGAACACCTGTCCCGGACCGGGGATCTGCACGTTGGCAGGCAATCGCAATATTCGGAACTGCCCGTAGTCGGGCGACGATGCTTCGGAATCGACGGCCATGAACGCGGTCAGGTTCTCCCGCTCCGCGTTCGGCACGTAGACCGAGGTCAGCGAGAACTTCGGCTCGTTCTGACCTGGCATCCGCAACGAGAGATAGAAGGGAGGTTGTTTGATTTGCGAGGACGAATCACTGCCCGAGGTCACCGCGGTCGGGTCGGCCGGGACACGCCACAGGTCGCTGTTCTGGTACCAGGTCGTCGAGTCCTGCACGTGGTACTTGGCCAGGACGTCGCGCTGGACCTTGAACATGTCCTCCGGGTAGCGCAGGTGCTCCATCAGCGCCGGCGAGATGTCCGAGCGTGGCTTGACCGTGCCCGGGAACGCCTTCATCCACGTCTTCAGCACCGGGTCGCTCTCGTCCCAGGCGTACAGCTCGACCGATCCGTCGTACGCGTTGACGACGGCCTTGACCGAGTTGCGGATGTAGTTGATCTGCTCGCTCGGCTGCTGCGCGATGGTGCCGCGGCCGGTGGTGGTGTCGCGGGTGCTGTCGTCGAGGGCGACCTTCTCGGAGTACGGGTAGTTCGCCGAAGTGGTGTAGCCGTCGACGATCCAGACCACCTGGCCGTCGACGATCGCCGGGTACGGGTCACCGTCCGGCGTCAACCACGGCGCCGCCTTCTCGACCCGCTCCCGCGGAGTGCGGTCGTAGAGGATCTTCGAATCGGCGTTGACCCGGCTGGACAACAGGATGTTCGCATCGCGGAACTTGGTTGCGTAGAGCAACTTGTTGCCGAACGATCCGATCGAGACGCCACCCTTGCCGGTGTAGGTGTTCAGCGTCGGGTCGCCGCCGTTCTTGCCCTCGGGCGTGTCGAGCTCGACCGCCTGGGCGCCCTTCGGTCCGCCGACGATCGAGTAGTCCGGGGACTGCTCACCGAAGTAGATGCGGGGCTCGTAGTCACCGAGGTCGCCGGTCGGAGGCAGGTCCTTCTCGGACCAGACCGGGGTGCCGTCGGCCGCGCGCTGGTTGCCGTTCGCGGCAACGACGCCGTATCCGTGGGTATAGACGGTGTGGTCGTTGTTCCAGTTGCGCTGGCCGGTGGGCAGCCGGTCGATCTGGACCTCGCGAACCGCGATTACGGTGTCGTTCACCTTGTTGCCGACCTTGTACCGGTCGACGTCAAGATCGGTCGGGAACGAGTAGAAACCACGGACCTGCTGCAACTGCTCGAAGGTCGGGCCGACCACGGTCGGGTCGATCAGCCGGATGCCGGGCAGCACCTCGGTGTCGGCCAGCAACTCGCTCGGCTTCGCCGTCGTGGCGGCCGGATAGTTGAGGACCTGCACCTTCTCCAAGCCGTAGGCCTGCCGCGTCGCCTCGATGTTCTTGGTGATGTACGGCGCCTCGCGCACCGGCTCGCTCGGACGTACGCGCAACTGCTGCAGCGCGGCCGGCCACAACGCGCCGAGCAGGATCGCCGACAAGATCAGCACGACCGTGCCCACGCCGGGCAGCAGCCAGGTCTTGCGGACCACGTTCGCGAAGAACAAGCAGGCGCACAGGACCGCGATGACGGCCAGGATCTCCTTGCTGGGCAGGACGGCGTTGTCGCCGGTGTAGGAGATACCGGTGAAGAGCCTGCTGTCCGAGGTCGTCAGACCGAACCGATCCAGCCAGTAGCTGAAGGCCTTCAGCAGAACGAGCAGACCGAGCAGCACGGAGAACTGCACCTGCGCGGCGCCGGACGCCTTCTGGCCCTTGGCCGACGGACGGAAGCCGCCGTACAGGTAGTGGGTGATGATCGCGGCGACCAAGGAGAGCAGCACGATCGAGTAGCCGAAGCCGAGCAGGACACGCAGCCACGGGTAGTCGAAGACGAAGAACGCGATGTCCTTGTTGAAGTGCTTGTCGGTAACACCGAACGGCGTCCGGTTACGCCAGGCCAGGAAGACTTTCCACTCCCCCGACGCGGCCGACCCGCCGAAGACGAGCATCAGCGTGGCGATCACGCCGATCGCGATCTTCCCGCGCTGCTGCAGCAGCTCGCCGTACCGCTCGAAGCCTGGGCTGGGCGACGGCGCCAGCGCGACCCGGGGCCGGGAGCGGAACGCGATCACGATGTTCGCGACGACGGCCGCCGCCATCAGCAAGCCGACGGCCACGAACAGCAGCACTCGCGTCCCGAGCACAGTGCTGAACACGGAGCCGAAATCCACCGAGCGGTACCAGAGCCGCTGCGTCCAGACGTCGGTGAAGACGCTGAACAGGATCACCAGCACGATCAGGGTGGCGATCGTCGGCAGCAGAGCCCGTGGACGTCCGCCCGTTCGCCGCGTTCGCCGCGGCTCCTCCGGCATGTCGTAGACGCCGTCACTCATGGTCGGTTCTCCTCGTCGTCGCTCACGCCGTCGACCCCAGGACCTTCGCCCGGCCGGCTGCCGGATGAGGGTTCGAATGTCAAAGACAGTACTTCGCACAGAGTGGGGACCAAGTCGGCGCCGGTCAGTACGGCGCTGTCCTCGTCGTGGGACCGCAACCGGACGGCTCCGAACCGGTCGCCTTCGCGCAGCACCGCCGCGACCATCCGGACCTCGTGGCGGCGCGGGTCGCTACCAGCCATCCGCGCGAGTTCGGCGTCGGATTCGACGCTGGACAGACCGGCCTCGGCCGAGGCCGGCAGGACGATGCGCTCGATCGCCAGCGCGCAACCGCTGACACCGTCGGGCCACTCGATCCGGGCCAGCGCGTCGGCCAGGTGTTCGTCCTCGACGCCGCCGGGCAGCTCGCCCTGCGCGACCGGAGTCAGCGGCTGGGACGCGTCTTCGGCTCCGAGCTCGGCCGCCAGTTGCGGTTCCGCCCGGAGTAGTTCCTCAGTGGGGACCAGCGCGAACAGCTGCGCGGGCTGGTCCCAGCCCGCGCTGCTGACGTGCTTCTCGATCTCGATCACCGCGCGACTGAGTGCGTCGGGGGGCAGAGTGTCTACAGAGTCCATGCCGGCAGAGCTTCCCTTCGGCTGGCCGAGGCGTACGGGTCGATCAGGATGTGCATGCCGGGACATCTCCCTTTCCGGTGGCGACCGCCTGCAGGGCACTGATCGCCTCGTTCAGGGTGGTGATCTTCACCAGCTGGATGCCCTTCACATCTGCGTGCAGGGCTGCCTCGCAGTTCGGGCCCGGGACCAGGAATATCGTGGCCCCGTCGTTCTTGGCACCGGCGATCTTCTGCTGGATACCGCCGATAGCGCCGACCTGGCCGAGCGCGTCGATCGTGCCGGTGCCGGCGATGTGCTTGCCGTCCAGCAAGGCGCCCGGCGTGAGCTTGTCGTAGATGGCCAGTGCGAACGCCGTACCGGCGCTCGGGCCACCGATGTCCTGGCCGAGGTTGACCGTCACCTTCACCGGCGAGTCGACGCCGATCGTGATGCCGACCATCGGGCGGGTCGTCTCGCCGGGCGTGGCCGCGGTCTTCAGCTGCACGGTCTGCTCGCTGCTGCCGCGGCGGATCAGAAAGAGGACGTTCTCGCCGACCTTATGCTTGCGGACGAGGTCGCCGACCTGCGGGACCTGCGTCACCGCCTGGCCGTCGACTGCGAGGACGACGTCGCCCGGCTTCAGCTTGCCGTCGGCCGGAGTGTCCTTCGCGACCGTCGAGACCTTCGCGTGGAACGGGACCTTGGCGGCCTGCAGAGCAGCCGCGATCGCGCTGTCCTGCGAGCCTGTCATCTCCGCGGTGTTCTGCTGCTCGACCTCATCGGCGCTCTGGTTCGGCGGATAGATGATGTCGCGCGGGAACAGGTCGTGGTGCGGATCGAGCCAGTTGCGCATCGCCTGCGGCAGGGTCAGTTCACGGTCCGGCGACGTGACCGAGACGGTGGTCAGGTCGAGCTGGCCACTGGTCGGGAAGGTCTCGTGCCCGGTGACCTCGATGACCGGCTTGCCCTTCGCCGAGCCCAGCGTGTCCTTGACCGGCCCGGGGCTGAACGAAACGAACGGCACCGGGAACGCGGTGAGCAGTCCGAGCGAGATCACCAGCACGACGATCGAGGTGACCAATGTGGCGGTACGACGTGTCACGAACCCTGCCCTGCACTCTTGGTGGACGGTGTGTCAGCGCGACGACCCAGACCGCGACGGCGTTCGGGAGTGGCGCTGGGGCCGGGTGCGGCGATCGCCTCGTTGAAACGACGGAAGTCGTCGACGGATGCGAAGGCGCCACCGGATTTGCGCGGACCGCGGCTCCGCCCACGCCAGGCCGCCCAGCACATTGCCAGCAGCGTGGCGACCAGCGGGAACGCCAGCCACGCCAAAACCTTCATCCGGCCACCTTCATGCGCCCAGAGTACGTGTCAGTGAGCGCCGACCCACTCGCTGGCACCGTCACTGAAGCGCTGGTGTTTCCAAATCGGAACCTCGGCCTTGAGATCGTCGATCAACCGGCGACAGGCGGCGAAGGCGACATCGCGGTGCGAGGCAGCCACCGCGACGATGACGGCGGCGTCCCCGATCTTCAGGTCCCCGGTGCGATGGACAGCAGCCAGCGCGGTCACCGCCGGGTCGTCACAGATCCGCTGAGCCACCGTCCGCAGGTGCTCCAGCGCGTCCGGGTGGGCCTCGTAGCTGAGCAGATCGACCGGCTTGGCCTGGTCGTGGTTACGCACAGTCCCGATGAAGAGAGCGGTTCCACCGGCGGTCGGGTCGGCGACAGCGGCCAGCACCTCGTCGCTGGACAGGACGTCCTCGCGAATGTCCAGCAGCCTGATCGTGTCGCTCATCCGTGCCTCATTCCTGCATTCCCCGAACTCTCGGCGATCCCCGGCGTCCCTCGACTGTCACACACATCCGCCGAAAACTCGCTGCGAGGCGTCCCTCGCTCGCCTCGATTCTCCCTCGCCCGACCCTCCGGGCACGCATCCGGTCCCCTTTCCGGGACAGTTGCCTTCCTCACCCTTCCCGCGATCTGGCCTCTCCTTACCGGTGTTCTGGCCTCTCCCTCCCGGGTTCCGGGCCGCTCCTTCGCGTGTTTTGGCTGCTCGCGGAGGCGGGCCGGGGATCTGCCAGGGGCAAACCAGGGGCACAAAGCGTTCGCCGGGGGCGGAACGGATCGGTGGAACCAGTACGTTGGAGTTGTACGTCCCACCCGCACAGGAAGGCCCACTCCAATGAGCGATGAACCGGACAACCCGTTCAAGGGAACTCCGTTCGAGGCCATGTTCCAGCAGTTCTCCGGTGCGGCCGGCGCGGGCGGTACCCCGGACCTGAACGCGATCTTCGCCCAGGTCCAGCAGTTGCTGAGCGGTTCCACCGACGGCAAGCCGGTGAACTGGGATCTGGCCAAGGACATCGCCCGGAAGACCGTCTCCGCGGCCGGAGACCGGTCGATGACGCCGACCGACAGCGACCGGGTATCGGACGCGGTGCGGCTGGCCGAGCACTGGCTCGACGAGGCGACGACGCTGCCGGAGGCGTCCACCACCTCCGCGGCCTGGAGCCGCGCGGAGTGGGTCGAGAACACCCTCCCGGTCTGGCAGACCATGGTCGACCCGGTCGCCGAGCACGTCGCAGGTGCGATGGGCAACGCGCTCCCCGCCGAGGCTCAGCAGTTCGCCGGCCCGATGGCCGGCATGCTGCGGCAGCTGGGTGGATCCGTGTTCGGCGCGCAGGTTGGGCAGGGGCTTGGTGAGCTCGCCACCGAGGTGGTGAGCTCGTCCGACATCGGGCTGCCGCTCGGGCCGACCGGTCAGGCTGTGCTACTCCCGGACAACGTCGCAAAGTTCGCCGAGGGTCTCGGGCTGACCGACGAGGACGTTCGGCTCTATCTGGCTCTCCGCGAGGTCGCGCATCAGCGTCTGTACGCGGGGGTGCCGTGGCTACGGCAGCACCTGCTGGCCGCAGTCGCGGACTACGCCGCGGGCATTGAGGTCGACAGCTCGAAGATCGAGTCCGCGATGGCCGACATCGACCCGCAGAATCCTGAAGCCATCCAGGAGGCGCTCGCCGGCGGCATGTTCGAGCCCGAGGATTCCGAGCAGCAGAAGGCCGCGCTCGTCCGGCTCGAGACCAACCTGGCGTTGGTCGAGGGTTGGGTGGACGACGTCGTACGGCAGGCGACCAAGGACCGGATGCCGTCCGCCGTCCAGCTTGCCGAGACAGTACGACGGCGCCGTGCGGCTGGTGGACCGGCCGAGCAGACGTTCGCCACGCTGGTCGGCCTACAGCTGCGACCGCGCCGCCTCCGCGACGCCGCGAACCTGTGGGCCGCTGTCCGCGACGCTCGAGGCGTAGAGGGCCGCGACGAGCTGTGGTCGCACCCCGACCTCCTCCCCAGCGCCTCGGACCTCGACGACCCCATCGGCTTCGCCCAACACGCCGGCGAACTGGCCGACATCGACATCACCGACTTCCTCCCCCCAGAAGAAACCACCCCCGAAGACGGCCCCAACCCCACCAAGTAGCTCCCACCGGATCGTCACCTCCTCGCAGGGCGGGCCGCGTCCACGGTTTCAACCTGGTGAAGCTCCGCTCCACGACGTAGCGCCCTGGCAGCGCTCACGTTGCTGCCACCAGCAGGTCGCGGCCAGGCCCTGAGGTGGTCACCGAAGTCAACCGGCCTCCGGGACCACTGGTGTCGGTTGGCGATCCGCGAGGACGCTAGGTGACTGACCGGTCGATCCGCTAGGTGATCTCTGTCGGCTCCGTCAGCGCCGGGAACCGCGACCCGATAGCCGCCTACGCAAGGGCGAGGGCGAGGAAGCGTTGGTTGGTCAGGCGGGGTTGGTGAACGAGATCGGCTTGCCGGTCGATCGGGCGTAGGCGATCTCTCCGCTTGTGGATTCGCCGATGTACCCGCCCGGATTGACGACCAGAACACGGTCGGCCAGGTCGATCTTGCGCAGGTGGAGCGCGCCCAACGCGCTCTTCTGCTCGTCGGTGATGACCTCGTTCACGTCTCGACCCTCGGCGCGCGGGAAGATGCCCGGCGCGACGACGATGACGCCCGCAAAGGTCAGCTCACGGTTCGCCGCGTGCATCTCGTCCACGAATCGCGCAGAGCCACAGATGCACACAATCTCAGGTCGCCCAGACACTACTTAGCCCTCCGGATCGAACGGGTAACCGTCACACGCGCGCTTGACGTCACGGCCAGGAACACAAGCCGGCAGTGTACGCAGCAAGGTGAACCCGACCGCACTGTCGCGGGCGCGAGGCATGCTCAGCACTGCGACCCGCCGCCCGCCGCTCTGCGAGCCGGGCGCCCCCGCCGAAACCTGGTTCGTGTCGTGGGGTTGATGGCTCCGGTTGTGGCGTGGGGTTCGAGGTGGTGGAGACTTGGTGGGTGATTGAGGGTGATGTGGTCGACGGGTTGGGGCTTTGGCGGGATGCGGTTGGGGTGCTGGAGGGGTGGGTTGCGCCTGATGCTGAGCAGGGCGGGCTGCGGGAGCACTACCTGCGGTATCTGGCTGAGCATGCCGACGGGCTTTGGCGGAGTAGTCGGCCTGAGCACATAACGGCGAGTGCACTTGTTGTGGACGCGACGGGTATGCGTGCGCTGCTTACCCTGCACAAGACGGTCGGACGGTGGCTTCAACTCGGCGGTCATTGCGAACCAGGCGACACCACGCTGGCCGGTGCGGCGCTTCGTGAGTCACTCGAGGAATCAGGCCTCGACAACCTGACGATCGACCCCGTGCCACTGCAGCTCTCCCGCCACGAGATCCTCGCCGGTGGATGTGCTGGGACGTTCCATCTAGACGTCCAGTACTTGGTAACCGCAACCGCCGGCACGGACTACATCGTCAGCGACGAGTCCCACGACCTCAGCTGGTTTCCCGTCGACAGTCTCCCCGAGGACCTGGACCACACCGTCCAGCACCTGACCCTCAAAGCCCAAGCCCGCCTACGCCAAACCGCGTAACCACCGGACCGATACGAACCGCGGCCCGGCCAAACCAGCCGCCCCCACTCCAGAACAGCATCAAATCCCCGCACCCTCCCACTCCCCGCTGCACGACACCTCGTCGCGCATCACACCCCCGCCGCACAGATCCCGTGTCACACGACATCCCCACAACACAAGGGATCCCGCCGCATAACCTCCCCGCGCGACCCACGTCCGACCGCTCACACCGATAGATTCCCCGCCGCACGCCCACTCCCCGCCAACCCCGCCGCACGACCGGCCCCCGCCGTACCACACACCCCGCGAGCACCCCGCCGCACAACCGGCCCCCGCCGTACTCACAACTCCAACGAACGCACGCCGTACTGCTGCTCGCCCGGTCAATCTCTGCTGTGCGGCGGCTCTGTCGCGCGAGAAGTCGGTCGATCGCCTCTGCGCTGAGGTTCTGTCGCTCTGCATCTCTGTAATACAAGAGGTCTCTTCGCACAGCATCGCTCTGGGTAGATCTCGCGCCGCAGCACTCACGCCGGTGAGTTCTCGGCGTGCGGGCGGCGTCCTACTGCCCGGCCTGATGAGTTCCCCTTCAACCGATCCGGTCGTACGCTCGTCCTCCAACGGGCGCACGGCGTCGTGCCGCTTCCTCGGGTCGATCGATGCTGTACGGCGGTTCTGTCGGGCTACAACCCGGTCAACCGCCGCTGGGTTGAGGCCGTGGTGCGGTGCATCCCTGTAATACAAGGGTCTCGTCGCACATCATCTCGCACGCGACCCCGCGTCCGACCGCTCACGCCCGTATGTCCCGGCGTGAAGCCGACGCCCGGTCCTACTACCGCCCCGGTGGGTTCCCCCTTCAAGCGATCCGGTCGTACGCCCGTCCTTCAACGAGCGCACGCCGTACCTCAGGTCCCCGCTGTACAGCCGACCCCCGTTATCACTCTCACCCCCGTGAGTACCCCCCGCTGTACAGCCGATCCGGGCGTACGCCCGTCCCTCAACGAGCGCACGCCGTACTGCCGATCCTGTCTTGCCGCTCACCCCCGTGAGCCCCCGCCGTACAGCCGATCCGGGCGTGTGCCCGTCCCCCGACGAGCGCACGCCGTGCTGCCGATCTTGGCTTGCCGCTCACCCCCGTGAGCCCCCGCTGTACAGCCGATCCGGGCGTGTGCCCGTCCCCCGACGAGCGCACGCCGTGCTGTCGATTTTGGCTTGCTGTTTACCCCCGTGAGTGCCCCGTTGTACAGGTGGTGCTGTTGTGTTCTCGTCGGCCGACGAGTGCACGGTGTGTTGCTGGTCCCCGTGAAGCCCTGCTGTGTAACCGCTTTCGGCGTGCGCCCGTCCCCTGACAGGCGCACGCCGTGGTGCTCGTCCTCGTTGGATCCCCCGTGATCCTCGTCGGTCACCGCGTTGGTGCTGCTGACTTCCGTTCGTCGTCTCAGCGTGTGCTCATCCCCCCGATGGGTGCGCGCTGTACTGCCGTTCATTCACAGAGCTTGGGCCTGTGAATCCCCGTGGGTGTTCGTCGTGCCGGCGCTTGCTCATCCCTCCGATGGGCTTGCGTCGTACTGCTGGTCCCCCGTCGATCCCCCCGGATCCGTGAATCCCTTGTGGTGTTGCCGATTTCGGTCGTGCCGGCGTGCATTCGTCTGTCGACGAGTGCACGCCGTACTGCTTGATCCCCCGTGGATCCCCGTTCTGTGATGCTTCGTCTCGTCCTCGTGGTGTGGGCTCATCCCCCGATGAGTTCACGCCGTTGTACTGTCCCCGTGGTTTGTGCCTCTCCCCGTGATGTGTGCCTTTGGCCCCGTCAGGGTGGGGCTTCGGGCGGGCGGTGGACTGACTCGCGTACCGCCCCTGAACGGCATCGAGATCGGTCCGGACTCCCCCCAGGAGTCCCCCGCTGCTAGATGAACGAGCGCGAACGGCGAAGGTGACGGGTCAACTGCGACGAAGTAGAGATCTTGTGGCATCCCAGCCTTCGAGGCCCGGATCCAGTCGCGCTATGTCAGCGTTTGATCGCAGACGGTGCCAACCGGGGCCGATCGCGACCGCGTGGCGACGGGGTTTGCGTGATTCCAGTTCGGCCAGTGGGGTGTCGAAGGTGGGGGCGGCCTCCGCGACCCACGAGGCTGTCGGGCGGTTGACGCCGATTGCGGCCAGCGAACCGTCCTCGGCCGGGGTGACTGCGATGTCTGCGCTGCTCAACGCGCGGAAGAGTTTGCCGATCAGCAAGCCCGGCAGATCGGGTACGTCGAAGGAGACGGCCACCACTGCTGCGGCCGGGCCGGCGAGTTCGACTGCGTCGAGCACGGGCCGTGAAGGGTTGGTGGCGTAGACAGGTGTGCCAGGCCAGGTCAACGCACTCACCTCGGCCAGTGTGTCCTCGGAGCCGCCGACGACCGCTACCGCGACGTCGACCCGGTCCAACGCAGCCAGCACCTCGTACGTGTCCTCGGCAAGCGCCAGCCGCCACGCTTCGAAGTCGCGGCCAGGCGGCGCCCACGTCCCCCGATCAGGTACGACGAGAACCACCACCCGCCGATCCACCACACCATCAGGTCCCACAGCATCAGATCCGGCAGACGCACCAGGCGAGGCAGGGTCCAAAGGCGAGGCGGGATCCGCAGGCGACGCGGGATCCAGAGGCGACGCGGGACCCGGAGGCAACGCGGGACCCAGAGGCGACGCGGGATCCAGGGGCAACGCAGGATCCACGGGCGACGCAGACTCCACGGGCGACGCGGAATCACCGGACGAGTCGGCCATGGTCAGGCGCTCACTTTGTCGTAGGTCGAGCGGGCCGTGGTGACCTCGGTCATGTGGGACTCGGCCCAGGACTTGATCGCGGCGAGGAGGGGCATCAGGGTCCGGCCGAGTGGCGTCAGCTCGTAGTCGACGCGGACCGGGACCGACGGCGTCACGGTTCGCGAGATGATGCCGTCGCGTTCGAGCGATCGCAGGGTCTGGGTGAGCATCTTCTGGCTGACGCCGGCGATCCGGCGGGACAGGTCGGAGTACCGCTGGGGACCGTTGCCGAGTGCGGTGAGGACGAGCGACACCCACTTGTCGCTGATCCGGTCCAGCAACTGCCGCGTCGGGCAGGTCGCGATGAACGCGTCGTACTGACGTGCCGCTTCTTCGCGGCGTTGAGCGGCGGATCGCGTTGCCATAGCTCTCCTCCTCGTGCGGTACGCACTCCAAAGTGCCTACTTCCCGCCAGAGAGTAACTCTCTGAAAGTGGTGTCACCAACTCGGACATCACATGAGCAAAGACCAAGGAGCAAGCACCATGCGCGCACTCGTCGCCCACCGGCTGGACGGACCGGATTCGCTCGAGCTGATCGAGACCGCCGTACCCGAGCCCGCTGCGGGACAGGTCCGGATCAAGGTAGCCGCCGCGGCCGTCAACCCCGTGGACGTAGCCGTCAGCGCCGGCCTGGCCGTCAAGGCTGGGCTGACCGCGGCCAGGAAGCAGTTCGGACTCGGCTGGGACGTAGCCGGCACCGTGGACGCGGTCGGGCCTGGAGTCGACCTGACGCCCGGTACGCCGGTGATAGGCCTGGCCGACCTGTTGGGTCGGGCGTTGAAGACCCACGCCGAGTACGTCGTACTGGACGCGGACACCGTGGCCGTTGCGCCGCAACACCTCGACCCCGCGGCCGCAGCGACGTTCGGACTCAATGCATCCACGGCTCTCCAAGCGCTCAAACCGATCGCTCCCGGCCAGACCGTCCTGGTCACTGGAGCGGCCGGCGGCGTCGGCGGGTACGCGGTCGAGCTCGCCAAGCACTTCGGACTCACCGTGGTCGCCAGCGCGGCCGAGGCTGATGAGGAGCTGGTACGACGCCAGGGCGCCGACCACTTCATTGCACGATCTCAAGACCTCGCAACGTGCGCACGAGAGCTAGGAGTCGACGCGCTGGTGGACGCCGCGATCGTTGGCATCGCAGCGCAGGAGGCGGTACGCAACGGCGGCCGACACATCCATCTCCAGGGCGGAGTGGTCCCACCAGCACTCCGGGGCATCACCGTGCAACTGCTCTTCGTGCACGCCAACCGCACCGATCTCGAGCAACTCGTCCAGCTCGCCGATTCGGGAGTCATCTCGACCCGCGTCGCCGAGACCTATCCGCTGGACGACGCGGCGACGGCGTACGCGCGCGTTGCCAAAGGCGGGGTGCGAGGTCGAATCGTGTTGGCGGCTTAGTGAGCCGTCCAGCCGCCGTCGAGTACGAATGACGTCCCGGTGATGGAGGCCGACGCCGGACCGCAGAGCATCGCCACCACGTCGGCCACCTCGGACGGCTCGATCAGACGCTTTACCGCGACCGGCTGGAGCATGACCTTCTCCAGCACCTCTGACTCGGACAGTCCGTGGGTGGCGGCCTGATCCGCGAGCTGTCCGGTGACGAGCGGCGTACGGACGTAGGCGGGGTTGACGCAGTTGCTGGTCACTCCGTGCGCTGCGCCCTCCAGGGCGGTCACCTTGCTGAGTCCTTCGAGTCCGTGCTTGGCAGCGACGTACGCCGACTTGTACGGGCTGGCCCGGAGTCCGTGGACCGAACTGATGTTGACCACGCGACCCCAGCGGGCGGCGTACATGTGTGGGAGCGTCTGCCGGATGAGGCGGAACGGCGACTCGAGCATGAGCCGCAGGATGTAGCTGAACCTCTCGGGCGGGAACTGTTCGATCGGTGCGACCAACTGGACCCCGGCGTTGTTCACCAGGATGTCCACGTCGGTCGGAAGGTCCGACAGGCTGTCCAGATCGGACAGGTCGGCCACCCTGGTCTCGACGCCCTCAAGCGTGTCGAGGCCGGCTGGGTCGTAGTCCACCGCGATGACATGTACGCCGTCCGCCGCCAGGCGACGGGCACACGCGGCGCCGATTCCGGACGCGGCTCCGGTGACGAGGGCACGACGGGTCTCCATGGCGTACGACTGTAGATCGTGCCTATCAAAGCCGCGCCCGGTGATAGGTGGTCTTATGGTTGAAACATGGTCGATATCGAACATCCGAAGAAGAAGGCCGCCGGAGTCCCCGCGGTGCTCTCGTCGTTCAAGTTCGGTTTCCGGGAGATGGGCCCGGCGCGGACCGGCAAGGTCTTCCTGAAGATGAACCAGGACGGCGGCTTCGACTGCCCGTCCTGCGCCTGGCCGGACCCTGACCACAAGCGGAAGCACGCGGCCGAGTTCTGCGAGAACGGCGCCAAGGCGGTCGCGTGGGAGGCGACCCGCAAGCGGGTGCCGCGGGCGTTCTTCGCCGAGCACTCCGTCGAGGCGATGGACCAGATGCCCGAGTTCGAGCTCGGCAAGCTCGGCCGGGTCACCGAGCCGATGCTGCTGCGCGCCGGCGCGACGCACTACGAGCCGGTCGGGTGGGACGAGGCGTTCCAGGTCGTCGCACGCCACCTCAAGGCACTCGTCGATCCGGACCACGCGGTCTTCTACACCTCGGGCCGGACCAGCAACGAGGCCGCGTTCCTGTACCAACTTTTCGTCCGCGCCTATGGCACCAACAACCTGCCCGACTGCTCGAACATGTGCCACGAGTCGTCCGGTACGGCGCTGTCCAAGGTGATCGGCAGCGGTAAGGGCGCGGTCACCCTGGAGATGCTGGAAGAAGCCGAGCTGATCGTCGTCGTCGGCCAGAACCCGGGTACCAACGCGCCACGGATGCTCAGCCATCTCGAGATCGCCAAGCGCAACGGCGCCGACATCGTCTCGGTGAACCCGCTGCCCGAGCCCGGCCTGATGAACTTCAAGAACCCGCAGACCCCGCGCGGCTGGATCGGCAAGGGAACGAAGCTGGCCGACCAGCTGCTGCAGATCCGGATCGGTGGCGACCAGGCGCTGTTCCTTGCCCTCGGCCACCTTCTGCTCGAGGCCGAGGCGGCGAACCCGGGCACCGTGCTGGACAAGTCCTTCATCGAGAGCCACACCAGCGGCTACGACCTGTACGCCAAGCACAACACCGAGGTCGACTGGCCGGCGGTGGAGCTCGCGACGGGGTTGCGGCGTACCGAGATCGAGGAGCTCGCGGAGCGGTTCGTCAAGTCCAAGGCCACGGTGATCTGCTGGGCGATGGGGTTGACGCAGCACCGCGAGGCCGTGGCGACGATCAGCGAGATCGTCAACGTCCTGCTCCTGCAGGGGAACATCGGCAAGCCGGGCGCGGGTCCGTGTCCGGTCCGCGGTCACTCGAACGTGCAGGGCGACCGCAGCATGGGCGTCTGGGAGAAGATGCCGGACGCCTTCCTCGACAAACTCGACTCCGAGTTCTCCTTCACGTCGCCGCGGGAGCACGGCATCGACGCGGCCGAGACCGTACGACGGTTGCGCGACGGCGGGGTCCGGGTGTTCTTCGCGATGGGCGGGAACTTCGCGTCCGCGACCCCCGACACCGAGGTCGTGCATCGCGGTCTGCGGGAGTGCGACCTGACCGTGCACGTGTCGACGAAACTCAACCGGTCCCACACCGTGACCGGTCGCGAGGCGCTGATCCTGCCGACGCTCGGGCGGACCGATCACGACCACACCGCGTCCGGTCCGCAGTCCGTGACCGTCGAGGACTCGCAGGGCGCGGTCCATCTCTCCACCGGCAATCTGACCCCGCCGGGGCCGGAGATGAAGTCGGAGATCGGGATCATCTGCGGGCTGGCGGAGCACGTCGTACCGGACGTCGGGCAGATTCCGTGGGCCGATTTCGCCGATGACTACAGCCTGATCCGGCAGCGGATCGGCCGGGTCGCCGACGGCTATGAGGACTTCGAGGACCGGCTGCGGGCGAACGAGGGTGGATTCCTGTTGGCGCATGCGGCGCGGGACGAGCGCGTGTTCAAGACGTCCGATGCGCGGGCGCAGTTCACCGCCAACGAGCTGACCTGGTTGCCGACGGCACCTGGTCGGCTGTTGTTGCAGACGATGCGCAGCCACGACCAGTTCAACACGACGATCTACGGGCTCGAGGACCGCTACCGCGGCGTCCATGGAACGCGCGAGGTCGTGTTCGTGAATCCGGAGGACCTGGCCGAGCTAGGACTGAGCGACGGTGCGTACGTCGATATCGTCAGCGAGTTCCAGGGTGTCGAACGGCGGGCATCCGGCTTCCGCCTGGTGTCGTACCCGACCGCCCGTGGATGTGTCGCGGCGTACTACCCGGAGACCAACGTGCTGATGTCCGCCGACGACGTCGCCAAGGGCAGCAACACCCCGGTCGCGAAGGGGCTGACCATCAGGCTGGAGCCAGTCGCCTCCTGAACCACGGCTGCAGCACCGCGAGTACGACGGCCGCGCCGGCGCTGGTCAGCCAGAGGCCCCGAGGTCCGGCGGACTCGAGCAGTTGGGTGACGATCATCGGCGCGATGGTCGTCGCGATACCCCAACTGAGCCCGAACACGGCCAGGTAGCGGCCGCGCGCGTGTTCGGGTGCGAGGCCGGAGGCCTGAGTGAGGTACCGGTTCAAGAGGAAGAGATCGCCGAGGGTCCAGAAGACGCTGGCGACCAGAAAGACGGACAGCGTGCTCGCGAATGCGCTGACGATCAGCCCGGCCGCGAGCAGGACGTACCCGATCGCCAGCGACTGGAAGTCGTCCAGGCGCTGGAGGCGCAGCACGCGCTGGGCGACGATCATGACGGCCGCGGACAGCGCGAGGATGTAGCCGGTGCCCGACTTCGACAGGCCGTGGTCGAGCAGAGTCAGCGGCAAGCCGATGACCAGTTGCATGTAGAGGGTGGCGAAGACCGTCCCGCCGGCGAGGAGCAGCAGCAATCGGCGGTCCCGCCACACCGCCACCGCAGGTGCGTCTGAGTGCTCCCGCCGTACGTCGACTGGCAGCGCAAGGGCAACCAGGACAGCACACGCCAGACAGGTGACCGCGTCGGCGACGAAGAGCCAGCGCAGGTCCGCGTGGCTGATGGCGGCTGCGAGTAGACCGGCCAGAACGCCGGCCGCGGCGAGGGCGGCGCTGTAGAGGCCGTACGCCGCTGGGCGGTCCTCGGGCTCTGTTACGTCGGCGATCATCGCTTGGCTGGGTGGTTCGTAGATCTCGAAGACGAGGCCGAGGAGCACGGTCGCGAGAACGGCGGACCAGAGCGCGTGGCTGAGCGCGATCCAGGTCTGCGCGACCGCACAGCCGGTCAAGCCGACGACGATCGTACGGCGACGTCCGAGCCGGTCGGCCAGATAGCCGCCGAGCAGCCGCGACGGGATCGTGGCCGCGCCGAAAAGCGCGAGGATCACCCCGACCTGGGCCAGCGACGCGTGGAACTCGACCGCGAGCACGACGCCCAGGAACGGCAGCGTGAACGCGCCGATCCGGTTGACGGCGCGCGCGACCACCAGGATCCAAACCGTCCGGGACAGGCCGCGCCGCTGGGCGGTGACAGCGCTCATGATCGCCTCCATGACTGTCTAAGTCGCTATGATCGGTCACGCAGGAGCCTACGGAGAGGATCCATGACCGGTCAAGTGTCTTTTGATAGTCATACGCGGAGCGTGCTGGCGGCCTCCGTCGAGTACGTGAACCGGCTGACGCCCGGTTACTCCCTGGGCGTCGCCTTCGACGGGCCGGCCGATGCGACGCAGGCTGTCAGCGACGCTCTCGCCGCGATCGGCTACCCACGCCCGTTCGTCGAACCGTCCGATGCGCACCGGTTGACCGTGCTCGCCGGACGCATGCGGGTCGTGTTCGAGGCTGCCCACTCGGGCGAGCTCGATCGGGCCGCCGACGAGGTGAACGCACTCCTCGTCGACACCAACGCGCGCCCCCAACTCGACCGCCGCGACGACGGTTGGAGCCTGCACTTCCACGGACCCGACGACAGCCTCGTCAACGGCTGGGCGGCAGGCTGTGCCGCCGGCCTCGCCCTCGCCTTGGGCACCGGCCTGGCCGGTCGCCTAGGAGTCTGCGCCGCTCCGCACTGCGACCGCGTTTTCGTCGACGTCTCCCGCAACGGTCAACGCCGCTTCTGCTCCCCCCAATGCCAAAGCCGAGTCAAAGCCGCCGCGCACCGAGCTCGCCAGAACTAGCAGGACGCCCCACCCGGACTCTCCGGGTGGGGCGTCGTACAGACGTCAGCCGACCGGGGTCAGCTCGCGCTCCTCCTCAGGCGCCGGCGGCTGGGTGGCGTGCTTCGGGGGCGTACGGCGGAGCCACTTGGGAGCCCACCAGTTCGCGTCGCCCAGCAGCGTCATCACGCTGGGGAGGACGACCGCGCGGATGACCGTGGCGTCGATCAGGATCGCTACGGCCAGGCCGACCCCCAACTGCTTCATGTCCAGGGTGCTCAGCGTGGCGAAGACCGCGAAGACGCCGATCATGACGGCGGCCGCACTGGTGACGACGCCGGCCGACCCGGTGATGCCTTCGGCCACCGCCTGCTTGGTCGGTACGCCGCGCAGCACCGCCTCGCGGATCCGGCTGACGACGAACACGTGGTAGTCCATCGACAGCCCGAAGAGCACGACGAAGAGGAACAGTGGCAGCCAACTGACCACTGCGCCGTTCGAGCGGAAGTCGAGAAGCCCTTCGGCCCAGGTGTTCTGGAAGACCGCGGTGACGACGCCGTATGCCGCTCCCGCGCTCAGCAGGTTCAGTCCGATCGCAGTCACCGCGACCACCACGGACCGGAACGTCACCATCATCACGATCATCGTCAGCAGCAGCACGAACCCGATCACCAGTGGCAACTTGGCCCGTGTGTGGGCCGCATAGTCGACGTCCGCGGCCACGAACCCACCCACGGCGTACTCGACTCCGGGCACCTTGCCGACCGTCTCCGGCATCAGCTCCTTGCGCAGCTTGGTCAGTGAGTCACGCGCCTCCTGGCTTCCACCGGCGTACGGCGTGGCGACCTCGAGAGTCGTGACAGTGCCGTCTTTGGAGACCCGTGGCTCCTCGAGACCGTCCTGAGCGAAGAGCTTGTCGTTCTGCGTCCGCTGCACCAACTCGGCCAGAGCGGCCTTGACCGCCGGCGCCTGGTTGGCCGGGGCCCGTACGGCGACCTCGTGACTGGTGCCCGTGCTCGGGAACGCCGCGGTCAGCCGGTCGTACGCCTTCATCACCGCCGTATCGCGCGGCAGGTCCTCAGTGCCCGGGAACTTCAGCGTCATCCCGAGCGCCGGCGACGCGATCGCCAGCAGTGCCGTGACGGCGACCAGCAGCGTGGCGATCGGGTGCTTCAGCGCCGGCTTCAGCACGGTCGGCCAGAACCGCGGCTTGTCCCGGTTGGCGGTCAGCCGCCACACGAACGGGATCCGCGGCCGATCCACCCAGCGGCCGAGCTTCGCCAGTACGGCGGGAAGCACGGTCAGCGAACCGACGACAGCCACTGCGACCACGAGGATCGAGCCCACCGCGAACGACGAGAACACCGCATCCCGGGCGAGGAACAACCCGGCCATCGAGATGATCACCGCCGTACCGGAGACGACGACCGCGTGACCGGACGTGGCCGCGGCGATCTCGACCGCGTCGACATGCCCGCGGCCCTTGGCACGCTCCTCGCGTTCGCGGCGGAGGTAGAACAGCGAGTAGTCGACGCCGACCGCCATACCGATCAGCAGGATCACGCTGTTCACCGCATCGACCGCCGGGATGAGCTGGGACGCCGCTGCCGACAGGCCGATCGCGGCCGCCACAGCGGACAACGCCAGTACCAACGGCACGGACGCGGCGATCAGCGCACCGAACGCGATCAGGAGGATCGCGAGCGTCACCGGCAGGCTGAACATCTCCGCACGCTTGAAGTCCTTGCCGAGGGTCTCGTTGAGGGCCTTGTCGATCGACAGTCCGCCGACCTCCTCGATCCGGAGATTCGGGTACTGCTGCTGGAGCTGAGCCGTGGTGTCGAGCAGCGGCTGGACACGATTGTCGTCACCGTCCTTCAGGGTGACCCTGACGATCACCGCGTCCTTGTTCGCCGACGAGATCGGCTGGGCGACGTCCGCGACCCCACCGAGGGCGCGCATCTTCTGGATCGCCACGCCGGCCGCCTGGCCGGCCGCCTTCTGGTCGAGCGCCCCGGACGGAGCCGTGATCAGCACGCTCTCCACGTCCGGATCGGCGAAGTTGCCGGACTTGACGATGGTGTCGGCCCGGGTCACCTCACCGATGTCGCCCTCGTTGTCGGACTGCTTGGTCCCGGTCATCGAGCCGATGGCGAAACAGGCGATCACGACGACCACCCACATCGCGATCGCCCGCCACGGATGGGTCGCGCTCCAGCGCGCCGCACGCACCGTGATCTGTCCCCTGGCCATACGTTCCCTGCCCCTCTGCACCCCTACCGGCGGCGCCCCACCCAGCGCACCTGGCGTGGCACTGGCTACGGGCAAAAGCCTGGCTGGCGGGGGTGGGGCGCGACCATGCAGGAAGCCACCCAGTCCACCCTGGGGCTAGCCCCACCCCTCCCTTTGTCGTACGCCGTACGACGTGAGGGTCAGAAGTCCTCGAGGTCCAGCGACGAGGCGGCGGAGATGCCCTCCAGGTACCCCTCGGCGCGCTCGGCCTTGGGGTAGCGGTGGACCAGCTCCCAGAAGGCCGCGTTGTGGGCCGGCTCGACCAGGTGAGCCAGCTCGTGGATGAGCACATAATCGACGACCCAGGCGGGCATCGACTGCAATCTGGTGCTCAAACGGATGGATCTGTCCGCCGGAGTGCAGGATCCCCACCGTCTGTTTTGGTTCGAAACCCACCTCACAGACGCAGGTTCGGGCACTTCGGCGAGGTGACGACACGCGAGTTCGTGTGCTCTGGCCAACAATTTTTCGTCCGACACGCGAGACCGGCTGCGCTGCTTGTCCAGCCGCGCCAGCATGGTCTCGACCCACCGCGCCTCCTCCGCGGCGGACAGCCGGTCGGGCATCAGCACGACCACCCGCTCGCCGTCGCGGTAGGCGCTGACGGTCCGCTTGCGCCGCTTGCTGCGGCGGATGTCGACGTACGGCGGGATCGGGCCTGGAGTCGAGCGCGGGACAGAGTCGGCCATAGGTCAAAACGTAGCCCAAGAATCTGACAACTTTCTTCCGTCCACATCCTGTGCATGGACGTTTTCGCAGGTCAGACCCCAGATCGCGGACCCGCCGCTTCCGGTTGTTCACATCGTGTTCCCCCATCCGTCCACAGCACCCGGCGGCGCGTCCCACAGGTTGCCCACAGAGTTATCCACAGGGGTGGACAACGGGGTCTTGCCAGCGCCGCGACCGGCTTCTAGGTTCGAGGACAACAGGCTCCCGGACCGCTTCCGGGGCCGCTCGGAGGGGAAGCCGAGCGGGTTCCGGAGGCGGATCACCGGGAGCCTGGTTTGTCTGGCCGAAAGTTTCGGTAAGGGCTTTCCCAGGCGGGGTTGAGCGGCGCGCGGGCCGGGAGGTGCGCTTGAGCCTGCGCCAGGCTGCCGTAGGGTGAATTCCGAACTGGGCCGATCGGCCTACGGCAGGACGGTCTGTCGTTAGCATCCACAACGGCCACGGGGTGGGAACCCCGGGCTGGTATTCAGAGCAAGGAGAGGGCCCTCATGGCAGAGACCTGGAGCGGCGAGTTCTACTGCGTCAAGTGCAAGGCCAAGCGCACCGCCGACGGCGAGGTCAAGGTCAACGACAAGGGCACGCGCATGGCCAAGGCCAAGTGCCCCGAGTGCGGTACGAACCTGAACCGGATCCTCGGCAAGGCCTGACGCACCAAGTCGTAGGGGCGGTGTCCGGTACTCAGAGTGAGTCGGACACCGCCCCTCCGTCAGAGGCACTTGGGTGACCGGACAGAATGGGAACGTGTCGGACCTCCCTCGTAAGGCGTTGAGCCGGACCGCGAAACTCGCCAGCCTCCCGCTGGGCGCCGCCGGGCGCGCCACGGTCGGCCTGGGCAAGCGGATCGGTGGCCAGCCGGCCGAGACCGTGATCGCGGAATTCCAGCGCCGGACCGCCGACCAACTGTTCGCCGTTCTCGGTGAGCTCAAGGGCGGCGCGATGAAATTCGGGCAGATGCTGAGCCTGATGGAGTCGGCGATGCCCGAGGAGCTCGCGGCGCCGTATCGGGCCGCGCTGACCAAACTGCAGGACTCCGCCCCGCCGATGCCGGCCTCGACCGTGCACACGATCCTGTCGCGGGAGCTGGGCAAGCGCTGGCGGGACCGGTTCGAGGAGTTCGACGATCTGCCCGCTGCGGCCGCGTCGATCGGGCAGGTGCACCGCGGGATCCTCAAGGACGGCCGCGAGGTCGCGGTGAAGCTGCAATACCCGGGCGCCGCCGACGCCCTCCGCGCGGACCTGCGCCAGCTCGGCCGGTTCGCCCGGACCTTCGGGACGTTCGTCCCCGGCCTGGACATGAAGCCGCTGGTCGCCGAGCTGCAGGAGCGGATCGAGGAAGAGCTCGACTACGACCGCGAGGCCCAGGCGCAGCAGCAGTACGCCGACGCGTTCAAGGATCACGACGAGTTCGTCGTACCGCGCGTCATCAAGCACTCCCCCGCCGTCATCGTGTCCGAGTGGATCGAGGGCCGGCCGCTGTCGTCGTTCATCACCGACGGCACGAAGGCCGAGCGCGACGAGATCGGGCTGAAGTACGTCCGGTTCATGTTCAGCGGACCCAAGTACGCCGGTCTGCTGCATTCGGACCCTCATCCGGGGAACTTCCGGGTCATGCCGGACGGCCGGCTCGGCGTGGTCGACTTCGGCCTGTGCGCGCGGCTGCCGGACGGTCTGCCGCCCGCCATCGGGCGATTGCTGCGGATCTCGCTGCAGGGTGACGGTGCGGCCGTACTCGCCGGGTTGCGCGCGGAGGGCTTCATCAAGCCGCGGATGAACATCGATCCGGAGCAGTTGATGGACTACCTGGCGCCCTTCGCGGAGCCGGCTCGGGCGGAGACGTTCCAGTTCAGCCGGGCGTGGATGCGGGCTCAGGCGAACCGTACGGGCGACTTCCGCTCACCCAGCGCGTCGATGGCGCTCAAGCTCAACCTGCCCCCGTCGTACCTGCTCATCCATCGGGTCTGGATCGGTGGGATCGCGGTGCTGTCGCAGCTCGAGGCCGAGGCGCCGTTCAGCTCCGTGCTGGACGAGTTCCTCCCCGGCTTCACCGAGGACGTTCACCAGTAGACGGAGTCGAGCTTCCCCTCGATACCGCGGACGTTCTCGCGGGCACACCGGTCGCAGTACACCAACTTCCGCCCGTCCTCGATCGAGGTCATCCAGGTCAACGGCGCATCCTCGGACTCAGCCTGCTGACCACACAACGCACAGGTCGCTCTCACCATGGCACTAGTCTGCACCGAATGCGATGGATCATTCACAGCGAGGCCGAAGTCTGGTCCAACCGCTGGCTGAGCGTACGCCGCCTCGACGTCGAGCAACCCGATGGCGAGCGCGTGGACTACCACGCCGTACGGCTCGCGAACATCGCCGCGACGGTCGTCATGCGGGACGCGAAGGTTCTGCTGATGTGGCGACACCGCTTCCTCACCGATACCTGGGCGTGGGAGTTGCCGATGGGGATCATCGAGGCCGGTGAGACGCCCGCGGCAGCCGCGGCCCGGGAGCTCGAGGAGGAGACCGGGTGGCGTGCCAATGGCTTGACCGAACTGATCCAGTCGGAGCCGGCCGCCGGCATCATGGACTCCCGGCACTACGTGTTCCGGGCGACCAGCGCGTCGTACGTCGGAGAACCGGTAGAGCAGAACGAGTCCGACCGGATCGAATGGATCCCGCTGGGTGACGTGCCCGCGATGATCGGGCGGCAGGAGATCGTCAGCGGGATCACCCTGGTCGGGCTCCAGCAGGTACTGCTCCGTGGATGAGGGGCGGCATCCTCGGTGGATGCCGCCCCTCGGTGCTTCAGGGTGTCCGGTGCCTGGTCAGGGGTGCCGGACGGTGTTCTGGTGGATCAGACCAGCCGGGCGAGGGTGAGGCGTGCCTTTGCACTGGCCCTCTCCGCGCGACGGGTGGCCCGCTCGGCCTGCTTCTGCGCCTTCTCGATCTGGTGAGCGAGGCGGAAGCGCCGGTTCTGCTCTGCGTCGTGCAGCGTCGTTCGATGATGAGCACGCGCGAGGTCTTCGTGAAGTAAATGCATCTCAGTTCTCCTGTGTGAAGTCTGGTTCGTCATGGTCTTGGAGTCTCGATTCGGTTTTCGGCTGGCTCGTCAGGCTGCGGTCACGGTGTCGCTCTTGCGGGGACGCCCACGGGGCCGCTTGCGCGGAACCACCACACCTTGGACGAACAGCTCGCCACCCCACACACCCCACGGCTCGGAACGCTCGAGCGCTCCGGCCAGGCACTCGGCCTTCAACGGGCAGGTTGTGCAGAGAGACTTCGCGTACTCGACGTCCGCCGGCGATTCGGCGAAGAAGAGTTCTGGCGCGTAGGACCGACAGGGCAGGTCCTGCGACGTTGCCACCTCGGTGAAGACATCGAGGAAGCTCACGCTCATTCCGGTCACCTCCCAGTGACTGTTGATCTGATCTCTTGTCGTCGGTGACGGTCAGCGGTTGCTGACCGCCAAATCTCAGGGACAAACAAAAGGGCCGCGGGACCCTTGGTTGGGTTCCGCGGCCTGGAGGTGCCGGCTCTGACTTCGTGTCAGACCGGTGGACTCCATGCTCGAGAACCCGAACCGCCGTACTTCGCGTCGCCTACAGCTCCGCCCTTGAACTGGGCCTTGCTGGAAGCCAGGAGCACAACGGTCGCGACGTGCAGGCGCGGCGAGGCACCCGGGATAAGGGCGCACGGCAGCGCGGCAACGTCGCTGAACGGCATCTTGACCGTGTTGTTGGTAATCATTTCCAGGGCACCTCCTCTCGTTGTGGCGAAGCGGGCGGTTAGCTCGATCGCTATGGTTGTTTGAAGTTTTCGGCCAGGCTTCGGCCGCAGAAAGAACAGTACGCCGACCTTGGCGAAGCCCGCAAACTATTTAACGGCAGTTTCTCAGGTTGGCCGGAAGTTGCCGCCGTTGCGGCCGGATCCGGCTGCGAAAACAGCCGGCCGGCACGCTCCGGGGCGCCGTCCGCACGCTCCGAGATCGTTGCCTGTGTCACCTAAATGCCACGTCTGCCAGGGGCAGAGCTCGGCACGTCCTCCAGGATGCGCCGACCCCGCGACGCCTGGCAACAGATTTGTGCCCGGCCGGTGCGGACCGCTGGAAACGTTGCCCAGAAGGGCAGCCGACCGAACTTGCCGGTAACTAGCGGGTGCAGAGGACGAGCAGCTGCGACCCGTACTTGGTGAGCTTCGTGTGGCCGATGCCAGGAATCCGGCGCAGCGATTGTTCGTCGGTCGGCCGGGTCTCCGCGATCGCCGTCAGCGTCGCGTCGGTCAGGATGACGAACGCCGGCATCCGCTCGGACTCCGCCTGCTCGGTGCGCCACGCGAGCAGAGCGTCGTACAGGCCCTGGTCGATGTTCGACGGGCAGTCCTCGCAGCGGCCGAGCTTGCGGGCGCCGGGATCCAGCAGCCCCCGCCCGCAGACGCGGCACTTGGGGATCGGCCGCCCGCCGCGGGTAGCGCGCTCGGCCCGGTCCGGCGACGGCTCCCAGGCCGTCGGCTGCCGGGACGTCCGGACGCCGATCGGATCGAGGAACCGGGTCGGACCACGCGTGCCACGGCCGCCCGGCGACCGCGACGTCGACCAACTGACGAACAGCTGGTCCTTTGCCCGCGTGACGCCGACATAGAAGAGCCGCCGCTCCTCCTCCAGCTGCGCCGGCGTCTGGGCGTAGCTGATCGGCAACGTCCCCTCGTGCGCGCCGACGATGAACACGCAGTTCCACTCCAGCCCCTTGGCCGCGTGCAGCGTCGCCAGCGTCACGCCCTCGGCCAGCGGCGCGTGCTGAATCGACGCCCGCCGGTCGAGCTCGGCCATCAGCTCGGGCAACCGCGCCTCGGGATTGGCGGCGGCGAAGTCGGACGTCATCGTCACGAGAGCACTGAGCGACTCCCACCGGTCCCGCACCGCACCCGTCCCGGTCGGCGGTTCGAGCGTCCAGCCCGCACCACCCAGTACGCCGGTGACGACGTCGACCAGGCTGTCCGACCCGTCTCCGGCCTTCGCCTGACCCCGCAGCAGCACGGCGGCCTGCCGGATCTCGGCCCGCTCGAAGAACCGCTCGGCGCCCTTGAGCACGGTGGGGATCTTCCGCTCGGCCAGCGCCTGCTCGAAGTTCTCCGATTGCGCGTTGGTCCGGAACAGTACGGCGATGTCCCGCAACGCCACACCCTCGTCCTTGAGCCGGGCGACCGCCCGACCGACCGCGTCCGCCTCCGCGACCTCATCGGAGTACTCGCGGTACACCGGCGCCGGACCGGTTTCACGCTGAGACCGCAAGGTCACTCGCCCAGGCAGACCCGACGGCCCGGCCGCGTCCAGGATCTTGTTCGCCACGTCGACGATCTGCGGCGTGGATCGGTAGTCCCGGACCAGCTTGACCACGGTCGCCGACGGATGCCGGGACGCGAAGCGCACCAGGTTCTCCGGCTCGGCACCGGCCCAGGAGTAGATCGTCTGCGCCGGATCCCCGACCACACACACGTCCTCGCGACCACCGAGCCAGAGGTCCAGCAGGCTCTGCTGCAGCGGCGAGACGTCCTGATACTCGTCCACGACGAACGTCCGGTACTGCCGCCGGATCTCGGCCGCCACCCGCTCGTCCTCCGCGAGCAGTGCGACCGCGCAGAGCAGCACGTCCTCCAGATCGATCCGCCCGCGCTCGAGCTTCACGTCTTCGTACGCGGCGAAGATCCGGCCGATCGTGGCCGGGTCGAAGGCGGCCAGCGCCCGGCCCGACCGCGGAGCGAGCCGCGCGTAGTCGTCCGGCCGGACATTGCTCACCTTGGACCACTCGACCTCGCCCGCCAGGTCGCGCAGCGCGGGTGTGTCAACGCGGACCCGGCACCGCGACGCGGCCTCGGTCAGCAGCGGGAACTTGCGATCCACGATCGGCGGCAGCTCCCCGCCGTACACCTTGGGCCAGAAGAACCTCGCCTGCCGGAGGGCGGCGGAGTGGAACGTGCGCGCCTGCACACCCTCGACGCCGAGCTGCGCGAGCCGTCCACGCATCTCGCCGGCCGCTCGCTGGGTGAACGTCACCGCGAGCACGCGGAGCGGATCGAAGGTCCCGGTGCGCACGCCGTACGCGATCCGGTGGGTGATCGCGCGCGTCTTCCCGGTGCCTGCTCCGGCCATCACCACGACCGGCCCGTGCAGGGTCGTCGCGACCGCGCGCTGCTCCGGATCGAGCGCCCCTAACAGGGCGTCCGCCGATTGCGCGGGAGCAGAATGTGTGAGGTCGCTCACGGGTTGAGACATGCGGGAACAAGCACCACCTACGGCGTGGTTCGGATACGTCGAGGGCAACCCTAGACGGGTCGCCCGACAGAACGTTTCGCCCTCTGCAAAAAGGAGTCGGCCCGATGGCTGCTTTCACCATGTACTCGACCCCGTGGTGCGGCTACTGCCACCGCCTGAAGGGCCAGCTGAAGCGGGCCGGGATCGAGTTCACCGAGGTGGACATCGAGCAGGTCCCGGGCGCGGCCGAGCTGGTCGAGAAGATCAACCACGGCAACCAGACCGTGCCGACCGTCGTCTTCCCCGACGGCACCGCGATGACCAACCCGTCGCTGGCCCAGGTCGCGGAGAAGCTCGCCGCCTGAACCGCTGAACGCCGACCCGTTCCGGAACCGGAGCGGGTCATATCAGCTGAGTTATGGACATTACGGTCATGACCGTTATACCTTGCGATGAACTACGCCGCAGGGGGTCCGCCCATGTTCTCGCGCCGTCCTATCCGCCATGCCCTGATCGCTCTCGCCGCAACGCTCGGCCTGCTCGCCACGGGTGCGCTGCACGCCACCGCGGGACCGGCGCCACGGCCTGATCCGTTCCCGAACGAGAACGGGCCGCTCCAGCCACCGAGCAGTTCGCGCGCTCCGGCCGCCGACGAGGTCATCCACGACCTCGGTTCGCCGCTCAGTTCGCTCACCATCATGGAGGGCGCGTTCGGCCGCACGCCGGACGGCCGCGACGTCGTGTACGGCGTACCTGCGGGCGAAAACGCCCGTTTGAACGTCGTCGACGTGCACACACGCCAGCTGATCCGGACCGTGCCTCTGCCCGGCGCTGCAGGCGCCTGGGCGATCGTGGTCACGCCGAACCAGGACGTCTACCTGGGCACGTACATCAACGCGCACCTCTACCGCTACAGCCCGGTCACCGGTGAAGTGACCGACCTGGGCCAGCCGATCCCGGGCGAGACCTACATCTGGGGTCTGACCGCCGACCCGGACGGCAACGTGTACGCCGGGACGTATCCGAACGCGCACGCCTTCAAGTACGACGCGTCGACCGGACAGGTGACCGACTACGGCTCACTCGACCCGGTCCGGCAGTACGCGCGGTCGACGGTCTACGACCCGGATCACCGCAAATTGTTCGTCGGGGTCTCCTCGCCGAAAGCGCGACTGCTGCGCATCGACGTGGACACCAAGGCGGTCGAGGACATCACCCCGGCGGGTTCGACGGCCGTTGACTTCATCGACCTGGACTACGCGAACGGGAAGGTCTTCGCCAACGCGAGTGCGCACCTGGAGGTGTTCGACGCGGTCTCAGGTCAGCAGATCAAGATGACCGACAGCGCTACCGGTGCGCAGGTGATGGACTGGCCGATTGCCGCGAAGGGTGTGTCCGCGGCCGGCCCTGGTGGCATCTACTTCACCAGCAACACCCTCGCACTCATTCACTACGACCCGGCGACCAACATCATCGGGCCGGTCTCGCCACCGCGCACCGTGACCCGCGGCGGCGCGCAGGGGTACGGCTGGATCACGGAGAACGGCCAACAGATCCTGTACGGGCTGGCCGGCAACTACTCGGGTGGAACGTTCCGGTTCGACCCGCAGACCGGTGCGTTCTCGCAGTGGAGTTCACCGTTCCAGTACGTGCCGTCCCCACTCATGAACCTGCTAGCGGACCCGAGTACGGGCAAGGTCTTCGTCAACGTCTACTTGAACGGGACGACCGGCAACTACGACCCGGTGACCGGTAAGACGGCGACCGTCACTCGACTGGGCCAGGTCGAAGGCTGGGGCTGGGACGGCACCGGCAAGATGTACGTCGGTATCTACCCGTACGGGCGCCTGTCCCTGTGGGACCCGACCAAACCGGACAGTACGACCAATCCGAAGGAACTGTTCAGCCTGGTCGACAGCGACAAGCAGAACCGTCCCGTCTCGGTCGTACCGGCCGGTGACAAGGTCTACGTCGGCACTACACCTGGGTACGGCGAGTACGGCGGTGCCGTGACCGTGTACGACGTACCGACCGGCGGCCACACCGTCTACCGCAACCTGGTCGCCGATCAGACCATCGCGTCCGTTCTACCGATCGGGACGAGCGTCTGGGCCGGTTCCAGTATCGAAGGCGGCCAGGGCACCGTCCCGAAGGCCACCGAGGCCCATCTGATCAAGGTCGACCCGACGAACGGGACCGTCCTCTCCGACATCGTCTCGGTACCGGGTGCGGCCAGCGTCAACGAGCTGATCCTCGGACCGGACGGCAACATCTGGGGTCTGGCCGACGGCACGGTGTTCGTCGTCAAACCGTCCACCGGCAAGGTGATCCGCCAGTTCCCCCTGTTCAGCAAGGTCACCGGCGCGAACGACGGTGCCCTGTCCTGGCGGGACGGCTATCTGTACGGCGTCACCGGCGACAAACTGTTCGTCCTGGACACCCTCAGCGGCCAATCAACAATCCTGCGCGATCGTGGGCTCCTTCGGCTGACGCAGACCCCGGACGGCACGTACTACACGCTGCTGCGGCCGGACGGCTTCATCAGCCCGACCGACTTGGCCACCTACACCCCACCGGCCGACGCCTGTCCGCAGTCGGACCTCAGGCCGGCGGTCTGGGCCGGGAACATCAACAGCTACGTGACGAACCGCTTCCTGACCTACGGCTGCACTCTGACCGACACACTGCCCAGCGCGAAGGCGGACTGGCCTAGTCACCTCGCCTATGTCCGTGCGGTCGACCAGAAGCTCAGAGAGCTCGAGACGGCCGGCACAGTCCAGCGCTGGGAGGGCGCGCTGATCCGGCTGGCGGCGCTGGCCTCCAACGTGGGCCGGTGATCACCAGCTGCCGCTGAGCTCCTCGCCGTACCAGCCTTCGATCAGGCGGCGGGAGATGGAGATGTTGCCAGGGAGGGCCATCGTGCCGGCTTCGACCAGCGCACGAAGGTCCTCCCGGGTGAACCACTTCGCCTCGGCGATCTCGTCGGCGTCCACGACGATGTCGAAGCTCGATGCCTTCGCGTAGAACCCCAGCATCAGGCTGGACGGCAGGGGCCACGGCTGGCTCCCGGCGTACTCGATCTCCGGTCCGACGACCACTCCGGTCTCCTCGAGGACCTCACGCCGGACGGCGGCCTCCAGGGACTCCCCCGGCTCGACGAACCCGGCCAGCGTCGAGTAGCGACCCTCCGGCCACGCCTCGTTCCGTCCGAGCAGCGCACGGTCCTCGTCGTCGGTGACAAGGACGATGATCGCCGGATCACTCCGCGGGAAGTGGTGCAGGCCGCAGACCGGGCAGTCACGCACGTGCCCTGCCTCGACCACGACAGTGTGCGCACCACAGTTCGCGCAGTGGGTGTGTACGCCGTGCCAGTTGGACAGTCCGATCACGTTGACCGCGATGCCGGCCTCACGGTCGTCCAGCACAGCGCCCATCTCGCGGAGCCCGGCGAACGACTCGTCCGCATCGGTGCCGATGAGTACGGCGAACACCGCCCGGCCGTCCGCGGTCTGACCGGCACCCAGCTCCCGGTCGATGCCCAGAAAGACTCTGATGCCGTCCGGCGCTTCGGATGGTTGCACGAACCGCAATGCGGTCCGCTCAGCGTTCACCTGCACCTGGTCCTTGGCCACCAGCAGCACCTGGGTGTCAGGGGCAGCCCAGGCCTTGGCCAGCCACTCGTCGTCCCGCCTGCGATCGGCCGCGCGATCGAGAACGGACCGGGACAGTGCTAGCGAACCTGATGCGATGGAGTAGGCCACATGCCTCAACATATCCCGGCCGCGTGAGAGCATCCCCGCATGAGTATTCACATCGCCGCCGAGAAGGGCCAAATCGCACCGCGAGTGCTGTTCCCCGGGGACCCGCTGCGGGCCAAGTGGATCGCGGAGACCTATCTGGACGACGTGATCTGCTACACCGAGGTCCGGAACATGTTCGGCTTCACCGGCACCTACAAGGGTGAGCGGATCTCCGTGCAGGGCTCCGGCATGGGCCAGCCCTCCGCCTCGATCTATGCGAACGAGTTGTTCGCGGAGTACGACGTACAGACCCTGATCCGGGTGGGTACGTGTGGCGCGCTGGTCGAGCGGGTCCGGGTGCGCGACGTGATCGTGGCGATGTCCGCGAGTACGGATTCGCAGATGAACCGGTTGCGTTTCCACGGCATCGACTACGCGCCCACCGCGGACTACCAACTGCTGCGCGCAGCGGTGGATGCGGCCGAGGCGGCCGGGCTGAACGTGCACGTCGGCCAGGTGTTCTCCGGCGACCTGTTCTACAACGACCGGGCGGACCTGGTCTCCCGGACGGCGGAGTACGGCGTGCTCGGCATCGAGATGGAGGCGTCCGCGCTCTACACGCTCGCCGCGAAGTTCGGACGCCGCGCGCTCGGCATCATGACGGTCTCCGACCACCTGATCACCAAGGAGGAGACGTCCGCCGAGGAGCGCCAGACGACGTTCTCGGAGATGATCACGATCGCCCTCGACGCGGCGATCGAGGTACCGGTCTGAACCCCCGGCACGGCGCCGCCCTGGTGGCCTGCGCCGTCCTGTTGATCGGTACGGCGGCCTGCTCCGGCAAGTCGTCCGACGCCAAGAACTCGCCTGGAGCGAGCACGTCGACATCGGGCGGCACCACCAGCACGTCGTCAGGCCCAGAAGAGAAGCTGCCGGACCTGACCACCGCACAGGTCGTCTCGGCCTTGGCCGGCAAGGGCTACCAGTGCAGCACCGACGAGGCGTACCAAACGTGTAGCCAGGGCACTACGTCGGTCCAGGCGCTCATCGGGACGCAGCCACGCCCGGCCGTGCTGTCACTGCAGGCGACCGGTCCGGCCGCCGAGGCGACCACGAAGCTGACCGAGTTCGCCCCGCAGGCGCTGGAGCTGGCGCACGTGAACCCGCGCGGCCAGATCACCGACTGGCTGAAGCAGCAACAGGGCAAGGCCGGCACGATGAAGGCAGGGATCTGGACCGTCGAGTTCTCCACCGAGGTGGACTCCGACCAGCCCGGCGCGATCCTCACTCTGACCGACACAACCTGCAAGGCAGACTGCGGCGCCGAGTAACCACAACCGCCTCCTGGGCGTGCGGGCAGCTGCACGCCCAGGAGGCGGTGGTCAGTTGCGGACCGTCCGCGCGTAGTCGCGCCAGCTCAAGTGGAAGCCGAGCCGTTCGGTCAGCAGACGCTGGAAGTCGGTCAGCCGGCGCTCGTCCGCGCGGATCGCGCGCGGCACGACACCGGTGTCGAGTGCGTACGCCGCGGCCGCGCCGGCCGCCTCGCCGATGTTCCACTCCACCGGGTGCAGCCGGTAGCAGCCGTTGGTGATGTGAGTGGTGCCGATGTTCTTGGCACCGGCCAGCAGGTTGTCGACCCGCTGCGGCAGCAGCGCGCCCAGCGGGATCTGGAACGGGTAGCTGGAGATGTCGACGTACGTGCGCGGTTTGCCGTCCGCACCGGTCGACGGGTGCAGGTCGATCCGGTAGGAGCCGACACCGACCGAGTCGGCGAACGGCTCTGCGCCTGTGGGCAGTCCGGCATGCTCTCGGGCTTCGACACCGACGTGCTGCTCGACCACTCGGGTCTCGGCCAGGATCCGCCGGCTCTCCCGGATGTATGGACGCATGGCCAGGCCGTCCGGCGTTCCAGCGACGTCCGGTCGGAGGCGCAGCCCCGGATAGCCGGTGCCGCCGTCGTACCGCGGGGCCTCGGTCTGCATCCAATACAGGAACGACAGCGACTGCTCCTTCGCCGCGCGCTCGTGGCGGGCGCGCTCGTCGGCGTCGACGCCGAGCAGTGGGCCGAGGAAGTAGTCGGCCTGCGGCCAGTTCACCACGGTGATGTCCGAGGCGTACCGGCCCCCGGTGTGATGGGCGACGGTCATGATCCGGCGGAAGTTCCAGCGGTCCGCGGCGATTCCACCCCGGGGTGACTCCGGACCGGCGAAGAGACCTTGGGTCCGCGGCTCAAGTGTGATCGGACTGACGTCGGTCCAGCCCAGTAGCGGACCAGGCCAGAAGTCCGGCGTGTACGACCGCCAGAACTCGTAGTCCGACGGCCGGTCGATGGTGTGGTCCTCGTCCGGACGGTAGTCGAGTGCGAAGCACCAGGTGATCGCCTGCTGGTCCAGCGGCGCCGCCGGCCCCGCCACCGCGTGCGGCTCACCGGTGTCGTCGACCGACTCGGCGCCGATGACGTGCTCGACGCCGGCCAGCTCGAGCAGGTCGCCGAGCTCGGTGGCATCGATGAAGTACGGCGCGATCACGGTGTCCTGGTTCGACAGCGTGACCGCGGTGATCCGGTCACCCTCGGTCTCGGCCGCGATCGGCGCCCGATCCCGCAGTACGACGAGCTGCCGGTCGACCTCGTACGGATGCAGCATCTCCTCGATCGCGGCCAGGGAGACCCGCGGCTCATGCGTGATCGGGCTGACCCCACCCTGGCCGGGATTGAGCCGGCCGTTCTCCCGCGCCTCGGGCCGCAGCGGGTAGTTGCGCCGGTAGTAATCCCGGATCCGGTCCCGGAAGGCGCCGTACGACCGGGTCCGGCCGACGGACTCGATCCACGGGTGCTCGTCGGGTGGGACGAGCTGGCTGGTCGATTGCCCGCCCAGCCATGGCGACTCCTCGGTCAGCACCACCCGTCGCCCAGCCGCCAGCACGGCGAGTGCCGCCGCGACTCCGCCCAAACCGCCGCCGATGACTGCCACATCCGCCTGGTACTCGGTCACGTGTGCGCTCCTCACGTCCTCGGGTCGGCGTTGATAGTAGCGCATTACGTATTGCGTGAATATCCCCTGATAAGCTCGCGCGGTGAAGACTCCCGGGCGGGCCACGCAGGCCGACGTGGCGCGGCATGCGGGGGTCTCGCCGGCGATCGTCTCGGCCGTCGTCAACGACCGGCAGTACGGGAACATCCGGATCAGCGAGCGCACCCGGCTGCGGGTGCTGGAGTCGGTCCGGACCCTCGGGTACTCGCCGAACATCGCGGCCCGCAACCTGGCCGGCGGCACCAACCGGCTGGTCGGCGTCTTCTCCTGGCAACGACTCTTCCCGCTGCTCAAGGAGGACTTCTTCTACGAGTTCCTTGTCGGCATCGAGGAGGCCGCCGAGGACAGCGGCAACAACCTGCTGATGCTGTGCGCGGCCAAGGACGAGACCGGGGCGCGATCGCTGTACCCGACCGGCGCCAACGGGCTGCAGCTCGCGGACGGCGGTCTGCTGCTGGGCTGGGACGAGAAGCAGGACCAGATCCGCCGGCTGCAGGCCGAGGGCTATCCGTTCGTGTTCGTCGGGGAGCGGCACATCGAGGGCGTGCAGGCGTCCTGGGTCGGCGCCGACTACTTCACCACCACGGCAGCGATCGTCGACCAGCTCGCCGAGCTCGGGCACCGGCGAATCGGCCTGCTGGTCGAGCCCGGGAGCCCGAACGACGCCGTCGCCGCCCGGCGAGCCGGATTCCAGGCCGGAGCCGCTCGCCACCCGGGCCTGGAGCCCCACACCGCAACCTTCCACCCGGGATCCGACCCAGAGGCCGCGTCGGCGGGAGTGCTGCCTGACCTCACCTCCGTCGTGGGGTGGGTTCGAGGTCAGGGGTTGACGGCTGTCGTGGTTGAGACTTCGCAGGTCGCCGTCGAGCTGCGTACGGCGGCGGCCCAGGCGGGTCTGTCCGTCCCGGCGGACCTGTCGCTGGTCGGTCTGAGCGGCAGGCCGGAGCTCCCGGGCGTCGAGAGCCTGACCGAACTCTCGATCCCCCGGCGCGAGATGGGCCGGGAATCGGTGCGGCTGCTGCTCGAGCTCCTGGCCGGCACACCGGGTCCGATCACCAAGACGTTGCCCTGCGCGATCCGGGACGCGGGCACCATCGCCCCAGCCCGTTAGGCGACGAGCTTCGGCAGCACCTGCTGGACCCGGTCGACGAGTAGGCCCGGCACCTGCTCCGGATCGGCCGCATAGCCAACTACCGCCTGCTCGAAGAGCCCGTCCACCAACGCGTACGCCGTGGGCGCGTCAACCGACGGCGTCGTCCCGGTGAGATCCGCATACCGGCTCAGAATGCGCCAGATCATCTGCTCCAGCAGCAGGTCGATCGCGGCGACGTCCGGCCGCAACTGCTCCTCGAACATGCTCTGGGCCCGCAGGTCGTACCAGAGCTTGTGCATCGGGGTCTCTTCGACCAGCGTCTGGGTCATCTTCTCCAGGAAGCCGACGGCCAGCTCCTCGGGGGAGGTGGCCGTCTCGACGACTTCGTCGTACCGCTGGGCGCACTTGGTCTTGTAGTACCGCACGCAGTAGCTGATCAGGTCGATCTTGTCTTTGAAGTAGTAGTGCACGACGCCGTGGGTGAACTCGGAGTTGTTCGCGATCTCCCGCAGGCTGGTCCGCGCGTACCCGAGCTCGCCGAGCGTCTTGAGCGCCGATTCGGCCAGGGCGACCCGGCGGCGCTCGATCTTGTCGATGCCGGAGACGCGGCCCGACCCCGGGCTCCGGGCGGGCGGATCCGGCTCAGCGGCGTTGGCCGAAGTCATCGGAATCACCCACTTTCCACAGCCCGTGCGGGGTCGTTCGCGTCAGCGTACCCCGCCACGGGCCAGGCGCGTCCCGCGGCGGGGAGATTTTCTTGACAAGTGTCAAACAAAGTCTTGACGACTGTCAAAACTCTGGCCAGAGTGTGAGCCAATCCCGGGTTTCCCGCAGGCAAAGGAGCGCACCATGGGCGGACTCGATCTCAGCGGCCGCAAGGCCCTCGTTACCGGCGGAGCCCAGGGGCTCGGCGAAGGCATGGCGAAGGCGCTCGCGGCGGCCGGCGCCAAGGTCGTCATCAGCGATCTGCAGAAGGACGCCGGCGAGAAGGTCGCCGACGCGCTCGACAGCGAGTACGGCGCCGGCAACGGCTTCGTGGTCCACGACATCACCGACGACGGCCAGTGGGAGAACGCGGTCGTCGCGACCAACGACATCCTGGGCGGCCTGGACATCCTGGTGAACAACGCGGGCGTGGAGATCACCAGCCTGCTCACCGAGGTCGAGGCCGACGACATCCGCAAGATGCTCGAGGTGAACGTGCTCGGCACCACGCTCGGGATCAAGTGGGGCCTGCGGACGATGCGGCCGGACGGCCTCGCCGGCCAGGGCGGTGCGATCATCAACGTCGCTTCCGTGGCCGCGACCATCGCGTTCCCGGGGATCGCGGTCTACTCCGCGACCAAGTCCGCTGTCGACCGGCTGACGCGGGTCGCCGCGATGGAGTCCGGCAAGCTCGGGTACGGCGTACGCGTCAACTGCCTGTATCCCGGTCTGGTCGCGACACCGATGGGCTTGGGGCTGGCCAACGACTGCGCGCAGCTCGGACTGTTCGAGTCCCCCGAAGCCGCCGTGGGCGCGGTGGTCGAACTGACGCCGTCCGGTCGACTCGGTGAGGTCAGCGACATGGCCGATGCGGTCGTCTTCCTCGCGTCGGACGAGTCGAGGTTCATCAACGGGGCCGGTCTGCCCGTCGACGGCGGCATGGGGATGTGAGCGGCCGATGACCACCAAGCCTGTCGTCGTGTACGGCGCCTCCGGCTACACCGGCCGGTTGGTGTGTGAGTACCTCCGCCAGTACCACGTCCCGTTCGTGGCCGCCGGCCGCAGCGAGGACAAGCTGAAGACGTCCATGGACTCGCACGTGGCCGGAATCGAGACTGCCGACTACGAGGTCGCGACCGTCGACCACGACGTGGCAGCACTGACCGATCTGTTCAAAGGCTCGTCCGTTGTGCTCAACACGGTCGGGCCGTTCAGTGAGCTCGGCCCTGCAGCGGTTGAGGCAGCGCTCGCGGCAGGTGCGCACTACACCGACACCACCGGCGAGCAGGACTGGCTGATCACCTGCGAGGAGAAGTACGGCCGGCAGTTCGCAGACGCTGGTGTCTTGCTGGCCCCCGGCGTCGCACAGATGTACACGACCGGCGAGATCGCTGCCCAGCTGTGTCTGGAGGAGCCGGGCCTGGACACTCTGGACATCGCGGTGTTCTGGGGTGGCAGTCCGACGATTGCCTCGACTCGCACGATTCTGGTGAACGCTGCGACCTCGAAGGCCCACTTCCTCGAGCACAACGAGTACGTCGAGTTTCCCGAGCAGGGCCTCGTGCCGCTGGTGGTGCCCGGGCAACACGAGCTGGCGTTGTCGCTGCCCTGGGGTGGAACCTCACACCCGGTCTGGTTCAAGCGCGACCCGCGGGTGGCCAACTGCAAGGCCCAGGGTGGTGTCTTCAATGCCGCGCTGATGAACGGCGTACCCCAGATCGTCGCGGCCGCACTGGAAGCCACGAAGGACATGGAGGCGGCAGAGCGGAACGAGGCGCTCACCGCGACCGCACGTCAGGTGATGGACAGCATGCCGCCGCGCGAGAACCCACGCGTCAACAAGTCGCTGGACTCCGTGCACGCATCCGGCCCACTCGGCCGGGCGCACTGTGTGATCCACGGCAACAGCAACTACCAGCAAACCGGGCTCCTGCAGGCGTATGCGGCGTACTCGCTGCTGCAGACACCGCCGAAGCGCGTCGGGTTCGCCAGTGGTTGCCAGGCGTTCGGTCACCGCGAGTTGCTCGGCGTACTGCGCAGCTTCGGGCTGGTGTCCGAGCCACAGCTGACCGTGATGCGCTAGGGAGTTCGCAGTGCGACTGGTCGACTATCTCGACAAGGGCGCCTCGCTCGGTCCGGATGCACCCTGCCTGACCACGGACGGCGAGACGCTCTCGTACGCCGAGGTCCAGCAACTGTCCTACGAGATCGCGGGTGGCCTGGCGGCTTCCGGCGTACGTCCGGGTGGGAAGGTCGCGATCCTGTCCGCGAACGACCCGATCGCGTTCAGTTGCGTCTTCGGGATCAGCCGGGCCGGTGCGGTCTGGTGCCCGATCAACCCGCGCAACGAGGCGGCGGAGAACCGTGAGCTGCTCGACCAGTTCGACTGCGAAGTACTGATCTACCAGTCGGCGTTCGCGCCACTGGTGAACCGGATCCGGGATGCGCTGCCGAAGGTCCACACCTTCGTCTGCCTGGATCCGGTGTCCGACTCCGGCCCAGACCCCCACCCCAAGGGCCGGAGCGTCGGCTGGGACGCGTTCCGCGGGGGCGCGTCCCAGCCGATCCATACCTCCGCGGCCGGACCCGAGCCGCCCCTTGACCTGACTGATCCCGACGACCTCGCCATGATCGTTGGCACCGGCGGGACCACCGGGCGGCCGAAGGGGGTGATGCTGGGCAACAGCAACCTGGAGACGATGACGGCGCTGACTCTGATGGGTTACCCGTTCGGAGACCGACCTGTCTATCTCGCGCTCGCGCCACTCACCCATGCAGCGGGCGTCCTGTGTTTCCCGATCCTCGCCTCGGGCGGCGAGATCGTGATCATGCGGACTCCCGACGTGCACGCGTTCCTGGAGCTCATCCCGCGGCACGGCGTGACGCATACGTTCCTGCCGCCGACCCTGATCTACATGGTGCTCGCCGCCCCGGAGCTCGACGCGACGGACCTCTCGTCACTGCGCTGCTTCTGGTACGGCGCCGCACCCATGTCGGTGTCGCGACTCGAGGAGGCACTGCGGCGGATCGGTCCGGTGATGGCGCAACTGTTCGGGCAGACCGAGGCGCCGATGATGATTTCGATCCTGCCGCCGGCCGAGCATTTCGATGCCTCCGGCACCATTGCGCGGGATCGGCTGGCGTCGGCCGGTCGGCCGTCGCCCCTGGTCGTCACGGCCATCATGGCCGCGGACGGCACCCTGCTCCCACGGGGGGAGCGGGGTGAGATCGTGGTCCGCGGCTCATTGGTGATGCGGGGCTACTACCGCAATCCCGAAGCCACTGCGGCGGCATCGGCGTTCGGCTGGCACCACACCGGCGACATCGGCTACCTGGACGACGAGAACTACCTGTATATCGTCGACCGGGCCAAGGACATGATCATCACCGGTGGATTCAACGTGTATTCGACCGAAGTCGAGCAGGCGCTGATGACCCACCCGGCCGTCCAGGACTGCGCGGTGATCGGCCGTCCGGACGACAAATGGGGTGAGCGCGTCGTAGCGGTCGTTCAGCTCCAGCCAGGCAGCGCGGTCGAGGCTGGTGAGCTGATCGCCTTCGCCAAATCGCAGATCGGGAGTGTGAAGGCACCCAAGGAGGTCCTCTTGTGGGAGGACCTGCCCCGGTCCAAGGTCGGCAAGGTACTCAAGCCGGAGATCAAGTCCCGACTGTCAGCTGCTCCCTGAGGCCGCCGCGCTCGTCGACGCCACCACGATCGCCGCGGTCACAGCGGCCTGTACCTCTGCCACCGCCTTCCGCACCGCGTCCGCGGCCCACTCCGACTCGGAGATCTCCTTCGCCCGCTGCTTGAGCGCGCGTTTGTCCACCGCGTCGGTGACGACCTTCGGTACGACGTTCAGAGCGCTGATCAAGGCGATCAGTGCAGCGGTGCGCTGGTCCGGCGTCGTACCGACCTTCAGCGCACTCTCGAGCTGGGAGCGCACCTCAGCCTCGTGCCGGGCGTCCTTGGCCGGCCACCGTGTCACCGGGAACAGACCGAGCACCTTGTCGTGATCCGCCTCCAACACACCGCGTTCGGCCAGTCTCGCGAGCAGCTGGCCACGCAGCTTCTTGGACAGGCCACCGATCTGATCCTTGGGGCGCTTGCCCGGCTTCTCGACCACGTAGGTGAGTCGCTGGTCCAGGATGGCGTCACCGGTCGGTGTGGCGTCCAGTACCTTCAGCCGGCCGGTCTTCACCTCGTCGGCCGGACCGGCGATGTCCACTTTCCCGAGCAGGGTCAGCTCGATCAGCACCGCGCCCGCGAGCGAGTAGTCCAGCCCGGGGTTGCCGGTGATCGGCTTCCCGCTCTCGTCGTCGTACATGAGCAACAAGAGGTCCTCGGCGATCAACATGGTCCAACAGTAGGTGGGGCCCGGTTCCCCGCAGGGTCGATCATCAAGTAAGGTAAGCCTTAGCTAAGCAGGAACGCCCGCCTCGAAGCCCAGGAGCCGACCCGCCATGTCGAGAGCATTACCCGAGCCGTCGTTCCGGCGTTTCTTCGCCGGGGTCGGCACCCTCACCCTCCGGCCGTTCGAGCTGACCGAGGACGTGAGCACACTGCACGGCTGGGTCACCCAGCCCTACGCCCGGTATTGGGGCCTGCTGACCGCGTCCCTCCAGGACGTGCACGCGGAGTACCTCAAGATCGAGCAGTCCGGCCACCACCGAGCGTTCCTCGGCCGGCACGACGGCCGGCCGGCGTTCCTGATGGAGCGCTACGAACCGTCGTACGACGAGGTCGGCAAGACGTACGACGTGGCGCCGGGCGACATCGGGATGCACGTGCTGGTCGCACCGCCGGTCGCTCCGATCACCGGGTTCACCGGCGCCGTCTTCGAGACCATCATGGAGAGCCTGTTCAGCGACCCGCTGGTGGATCGGATCGTGGTCGAACCGGATGTCGGCAACACCAAGATCCACGCCTTGAACGAGCGGATGGGATTCCGCAAGCACAGCATCGTGGACCTGCCCGGCAAGCAGGCCTGGCTGAGTTTCTGCACCCGCGACCAGTACGCCGACGCGACCCGGATGAATGAGGCAGGCTGAATGATCGACCATCTGAATCCGACCGTCTGGACCGTGGTCAACCAGGCGCTGGTACGCAAGGCGCTGTCCGAGTTCACCCATGAGCGCATTCTCGAACCGGTTGCCCATGACAACGGTTATGCGGTCGGCCGCTATCACTTCACCGCTCGTCTGTATCCCTTGAATCATTGGGATATCGGGGAGGTCTGGATGGAGGATGGTGGGACAGTTGACGCGCTGGACTTCATCACCTCGTTTCATGACGAGCTCGGGATCGGCGCGGAGATGCTGCCGGTGTACCTCGAGGAGATCGCCAGCACGCTGGCGAGTGCGGCGTACAAGCTGTCCAAGCCGGATCTGACCGCGGCGGACCTGGTCACCGCGGATTTCCAGACGATCGAGGCCGCGATGACCGAGGGTCATCCGTGTTTCGTCGCGAACAACGGGCGGCTCGGGTTCGGGGGGTCGGACTACCGCGCGTTCGCACCGGAGACGGGCGCGGCGGTGCGGCTGGTGTGGATCGCCGTACGCCGGGATCAGGCCACGGTCGCCGCCAGTACGACGCTCTCGTACGACGAACTGCTGGATCGGGAGCTGGGATCCGCAGTACTGCAAGGGTTTGCGGACCGGATCGTTGCCGTGGGCGCTGATCCTTCCGAGTACGTCTACCTGCCGGTGCATCCGTGGCAGTGGGAGAACAAGACGTCGATCACGTTCGCGGCCGATATTGCTCGGCGCAGCATCATCCTGGTGGGATCGACCGAGGACGACTACCAGCCGCAGCAGTCGATCCGGACGTTCTTCAACCGGTCGCATCCGGAGCGGGCGTACGTGAAGACGGCGTTGTCGGTGCTGAACATGGGGTTCATGCGGGGGCTGTCGCCGACCTATATGGCCGCGACGCCGGCGATCAACGACTGGGTCCACGATCTGGTCGAAAATGACCTTGTTCTGAAGCGTTACGGGTTCTCCGTACTGCGCGAAATCGCGGCTGCGGGGTATCACAGCCGGTATTACGAGAATGCCACCGACCAGACCTCGCCGTACCGGAAGATGTTGTCGGCGTTGTGGCGCGAGAGCCCGGTGCCGATGCTCGCACCCGGCGAGCGCCTGGCCACGATGGCGAGTCTGTTGCACGTCGATCGCCACGGCGCGTCACTGGCGGCCGCGCTGGTGCGTGCCTCGGGGCTGTCGGCCGAGGAGTGGCTGCGGGCTTACCTGGATGCGTACCTGATTCCGTTGCTGCACAGCTTCTACGCGTACGAGCTGGTCTTCATGCCCCACGGCGAGAACCTGATCCTCGTCCTGCGGGACGCGGTGCCGACCCGGGTCATCATGAAGGACATCGCCGAGGAGATCGCTGTCCTGAGTCCGGCGACGCCTGTCCCGGCCGAGGCCGAGCGGATCCGCGCCGAGGTCGCCGACGACGAGAAGTTGCTGTCGATCTTCACCGACGTCTTCGACTGCATCTTCCGCTTCCTCTCCCCCCTCCTCGACCGCGAGGATCTGTTGACGCCGGACGCATTCTGGTCGGTGGTGGCCGAGGCGGTCCGCGACTACCAGGCCGCAACCCCCGAACTCGCCGAGTCCTTCGCCAAGTACGACATCTTCGCCCCGTCGTTCGCCCTCTCCTGCCTCAATCGCCTCCAACTCCGCAACAACCAGCAAATGGTCGACCTGACCGATGTAGCCGGCTCCCTCCAGTTCGTCGGCACGTTGGCGAATCCGCTGGTCACGCAAGCAACTGACTGACCAACGTGTCACCCAGCCAACTCTCGTACGCCTCGATCGACCAGTGCCGCTCGAGGACGAGTAGGCGGTAGATCTCGGTGGCCGTACAGGCCAGGAAGAGATCCAGCGCGCGTTCGGCCGGTACGGCGAGGGCACCGTCGAGCGACGCGAGGAACTTGCTCGTCTCGTGCTCACGAGCGGCCCACATCCGCTGCATCTCTTCGGCCATCCGGGCGTCGGCGCGTGCCGCCTCCTGGTAGATCTGGATCACGTCGTTACCGGTCTCGAACTGCCGGGTCTGCCAGTGGGCGGCAGCCCGCACGCGATCGGCCGGGTCGGCGATGTCGAGTGCCTCCCGGGCGAGCCGCTGCGTGTCCGCTTCGGCGATCCAGCTGCGCGCGATCTCCCGGAGGATCTGCGGCTTGTTGCCGAACGCCGAGTAGATCGTCTGCGCCGGGATCTCGGCCGCCGCGGAGATCGCGGCGATCGTGGTGGCGACGTACCCCTGCTCGGCGAACAGCGCCCGCGCGGCGCGCGCGACCTGTTCCTTGGTCGCCTGCGCCTGTCGCGCCCGGTGCGAATCGTCCTTGACAGCCACGGGTGGAATCTAGCACTCTGTTCATCATAGTCTTACTCTGATGAACAGATGGGGGATCTGATGAACGAGCTCGCGTTGTACACCGACCCGGCGTGCCCGTGGTGCTGGCTGGCGGTTCGATGGATCGCGGCAGTCGCACCTGCACGCCACCTCCGCATCCAGCTCCGGCCGTACAGCCTCTGGTTGCGGGACGGTGGGACCCAGGCGCCACCGCCACTGCGGGACATAGCCGTTGCCACGAGCAAGCAATCGCTCCGGTTGATGCGGATCTTCGTGGCTCTGCACATCGACGACCGGGACTCGGCGATCGAGCCGCTCTACCTGGCCTGGGGTAAGCGCGTGTTCGTGCCGGGGCCGCCGCAGGCACCGGCTCCCGCCGTACTGGCGGAATCGGTGGCGGCCGCCGGGCTGGAGGGGTCCTGGCTTGCCGCCGCCGACGATCCGCAATGGGACCGCGGGATCACCTGCAGCATGGCGGAACTCGATGCTCTGGTCGACGGCACGGCAGTCCTGCCGACGATGGCCGACGGACAACGGATCCTGTTCCGCGGCGCCGTACTCGCGGCGCCGGTGACCCACGACCACGGGCTCGAGCTGTGGGACGCCCTCGAGCTCCTCACCAGCGATCCGTCGTTCGTCGCGCTCTCCCCCGCCCTGCCCTTCCCGATCTTCGCTGTGGATAACTCCGACGGCGGTACGGCGAAATCGGTCAAGCTGATGGGGTGATCAGCTCGCAGAAAGACCAGGTCCTGTCTCGGGACGGCCGGCGCTACGAGGTAGTGGAGGGGCGCCTTCTAGTCACCGGCGCCCAACCACCCGCACACCATGCCGCCGTTGTTGCGCTGATGGTCCAGCTGAAGCACGCCTGCCCACCCGACCTGCTCGTCTCGGTCGGCTCACTCGACTTCCGTCCCACGCTCGGCGCATCCCTGCGCCCGGATCTCCTGGTATGCCGCCGATCCGACGCCGGCCCACACCTCCTGACCGCCCCGCCCTTGCTGACCGTCGAGGTCCTGTCCCCGTCCACCAGGACCACGGACGTGGTCCTCAAACGCACCCTCTACGAGACGTACGGCGTCCCGTCGTACTGGCTCCTGGACCCCACCCACCACGAGCTCACCGTCCTCGAACTCACCCCCACCGGCTACACCTGCCAGGCCGTCATCCAAGCCGAAGAATCCTTCGACACCACCACACCGTTCCCGCTCACCCTCACCCCGTCCCTCACTCTTTGATGTAGACCTCCGGCGGACCAGGTTGGGTGCGGGGTGGGGTTAGCTGCGTAGGTGGGTCAGGACGGCGAGCACTCGGCGGTTGTCGTCGGTGCCGAGGACGATGTCGAGTTTGGTGAAGATGTTGCTGACGTGGGTCTCGACGGTTCTCGGGCTGAGGAAAAGCTGCCGGGAGATGGCGGTGTTGGAGCGTCCTTCAGCCATCAGTGTGAGCACGTCGCGTTCGCGGGTGGTGAGGCGTTGCAGGAGGCCGGCACGGTGTTTGTGGGTGATGAGAACGGTGACGACCTCGGGGTCGATGACGGTGCCGCCCGCGGCGATTCTGGTGAGGGCGTCGGTGAGCTCGGCGACTTCCCCGACACGGTCCTTGAGGAGGTAGCCGACGCCGCTGCTGCTGGCGGTGACGAGTTTCATCGCGTGCGTGGTCTCGACGTACTGGGACAGGACGAGAACACCGACCTGGGGTTGGCGTTCACGGATCTGGATCGCGGCGAGCAGCCCTTCGGTGGTTCCGGTGGGAGGCATGCGGATGTCGACGATCGCGAGGTCCGGGTCGAGGGCCGCGACGGAGTCCAGGAGGGATTCGGCGTCGCCGTGCTGGGCGATGATGTCGTGTCCGGCCTCGTGGAGCAGGGCTGCCAGGCCACGCCGGAAGAGCGTGGAGTCGTCGGCGAGGATCAGTCGCATGGCAGCTCGGCGATGATCTCGGTCCCGTCGCCGGTGCGCACGGTGAGAGTTCCGCGGACCGAGGCGACCCGGTCGCCCAGCCCGCGTAGTCCCGTGCCGGACCGTTGGTCGGCACCGCCGGGTCCGTTGTCGGCGATCCGGACGACGACGTGGCCGTCACGGTCGATGATCTCGACCTGCGCGGTGGCGGCGGGGGCGTGCTTGGCCACGTTGGTGAGTGCTTCGGACACCACGTAGTACGCCGTGGTCTCGATCGGCTGCGGGTAGCGGCGACTGGGCACACCGAGGAGCACGGTGGCCACCGCAGATCGTTCGACCAGGGCGGTGACAGCGTCGGCCAGGCCCGCTTCGACCAGGAGCGCCGGATGGATGCCCCTGGCCAGCTCGCGTAGTTCACTCAGAGCCTGCCGCAGATCGGTTGACGCGTTGTCCAGCTGAGCGAGCAGACGCGGATCGTCGGACATTTTGGTCCTCAGCCGTTGCAGGGAGATTCCGAGGGTGACGAGTCGCTGCTGGGCACCGTCGTGGAGATCGCGCTCGATGCGCTGCCGGGCCGTGTCCTCGGCGGTCAGGATTCGCCTGCGGGACAGGCGGAGCTCTTCGGCCTGCACCGAGAGTTCCACCAGCCGCCGGTGCAGATCGGCGTTGAGCGCGACATTGCGGAACAGCATCGCCGCCTGCGCGGCGAGGTCACGCAGCAACGCCTTCTCGCCCGGGGACAGGTCGCCGTCCTTGACGACCGAGATCGCACCGAGGACGGCACCGTCATGCTCGACCACGGCGCTCGCCTGGTCGGCCCGGCCGGGGAACGCGGTGTCGGGCTCGTCCTTCGGCCAGCCGGCGATGTGCTGCCAGGCGCCGCCGAGCAGAATCCAGGTGTGGGCGCCCGAGGCGAAGGTGGCCGCGGCTGCCGCGTGCGCGCAGGACAGCATCGCCTCCGAGCCGAGGCGCGTCGCGGCGACCTGACGGGAGAAGTCGGTGAGGATCTCGTACGGGTCGATGCGCCGTCCGTAGACCAGCCGGTGGGAGGAGGCCTCGACCAGGCGCCGGAGCGGTTGGAGGGTCAGCGCCACAACGACCGTGGCCAGGACCAGAAGCCAGATATTGCCCCGGCTGCCGATGGCGGACCCGACCCCCACCACGACCGCGACGTAGATCGCCGACGTGAATCCGCCGACGCCGAGGATGACCAGGGTGCGGTCGGCGATCGCGTCGATCGCCCACAGCCGGTATTTCAGCACCGCGATCCCGATCGCGACCGGGACTGCAGCGATCAGCAGGTTCCCGGCATCAACCGTGACCCGGAACCACATCGGTGTCGGACGGGGCAGGAAGCGGCCGACGACCGCGATGGCGATCAATGAGCCGAGCGCGTAGAGGCTCGACACTCCGAGCCACCGCAGCTGCAACCGCTCCACTTCGCCGCCCCGCCGATATCGCACGGCGAGGGAGATCAGCGCACCGACACCGGCCGGCGCGATCAGCCGACCGGCCGGCGGATAGACCAGCGCGACCAGCGTGAGGAGCGCGCAAGCCCAGCCGAAACGCCGCCAGGGCCGCGACAGCGGCCGACCGGTGGGGAAGATCAACGGGATCGCGACCAGGAGCAGAGCGGCGAACCCCACGGCCGCCCGGTCGGACACACCAGCAGCTCCGGCACCGTCGGCAGCCCCGAAAACCTGCACGCACACCCCGGCGGCCAGCAGCATCCATCCGACCCGGTTCCCGGGATTCCACCGGACGACGAAGAAGCCCATCAGTGCAAAACTCAGCGCGGCCACCGACAGCACGATGTCGCCGTAGGGCGTACCGAAGTCCTCCGCCTGGGCGGGAGGCATGGTGGCCAGGACAGAGGTGGCGCCCACCGCCCAGGCGATCACCGCGGCCAGCAGCGCGGCCGAGCTGATGATCGCGGCTGTCCGGTTCGTGAACACCATGGGGGCAGCGTGACAGGTGTGGAGAGGATTCGTCTCCGTGCCAGCCCGGATCTGATCCTGCGGCCAACCCTGATCCCGCCGGAAGCCGAGGTGCGGAAGCTGGGGCCATGACAGAATCGATCCGTACTCATCCGGCCCTCGCATTCCCCTGGCGAGCGCTCGCCGGGGCGATGGCAATCGCCCCCATCCTGCTGCTCGCTGGTACCGCGCTCCTGCCGTCCGCACTCGGAGAACGTCGCGGCACCGACCGGGTCAAGTCACTGCAGATCCTCGAGGACGTCGCTCCTGAAAGGGGCAATATCCCCCTGGCCGTCGTCCTGATCGGGCTCGGTCTGGGTCTGCTCGTACCCGCCGCGATCGGTCTGACCCGTCTCGCCGGCGGGAGAACACTCGCCGTGATCGGCACCATCCTGGTGACGATCGGAGCGCCGATGGGAGTGGCCGCCAATGCGTTCGCCGCGATGGTTCTCTACCGCCTCACCGATCCGGCGCTTCCCCAGGCCACCGCCGTCGACGTCCTGGCCTACGACAGCGGCAGCGCTGGCGCGATCCTGTTCCTGCTGTATCTGCTCGTGCCTCTCGGCCTGATCCTGCTCGGCGTCACGCTGTGGCGATCACGCGCCGTCACCTGGTGGCAGGCAGCGCTGGTGGGTCTGGGCCCCGTTCTGGCGTTCGCCGCACCCGAGGGCCCGACAGGCGCGTTGTTCACGATTCCGTTCGCCGTCGCGATGGTCCTCGCCGCATCAAAAGTCAGCCGCCTGAACTGACACAGCCCCATTGGCCCCCGTCCGCTTCGCCCGACGCGTGCCGGTTCCTAACGGGCTCGCGCGAGGGACATACCTAACGGACAAGGGGTCGGCCCGGCCGGTGGAGCGGGTCAGCCGTTGAGGAGGTGGGTTAGTTCTTGTTTTTCGGGGAGGGTGGGTGGGCGGACTATGTCGCCGGTGCGGACGTAGTAGAAGGCGGCGGTGACGCGGTCCAGGGGGATGGAGAGGAGTTCGGACCAGGCGAGTCGGTAGATCGCCAGCTGGAGGGGATCCGCGGATTCGCTGCGGCTGGTCTTCCAGTCGATGACTTCGTAGCCACGGGAGCCGTCTTCGCGGGCGACCTGGTAGACCGCGTCGATACGGCCCCGGATCACCCGGCCGCCGAGGGCGAGGGCGAAGGGTGCTTCGATCTCGTACGGCGTGGTCTCGCCGAACGGGCCGATGCGGAAGGCGTCCATCAGTTCGGTGAGATCGGTGTCGTCGACGATGTCCTCGTCCGCGGCGCCGGGGAGGTCGTCGGGATCGATCAGGAGCTGCTGACCGAAGTAGCTCTCGACCCACGCGTGGAAGCGGGTGCCGAATCGCGCTGCCCGGTTGGGTTTGCGCGGCATCGGGCGGGCCAGCTCGGACGCGAGACCATCAGGATCCTTGGCCAGTCGCATCACCTGCGTCGCGGACAGGGCGGCCGGCAGTGCGACGTCGTACGCCTTGCGGCTCCGGCTTTCCCTTGCCTCTGACAACAAACGCTCCAGCTCGGAGTCCCAGCGTGCGACCGTCGCCTGCTCGTCCAGGAGCAGCGACTCCTCCGCCTCGGCAGACGGTCCCTCCACCCGGGCCTGCCCCACGAGCGCCGCCGCGTCCAGGCGGAGCTGGTACGCGGCTGCGTCGTACGGCGCCGGCCACGGGGCCTGCGTCTGTTCGGCGAGCTCGGGATTCTCGGCGGTCAGCTCCGGTTGGTCGGCCCACGCGACCACGCGCTCGCCGGCGTGCTTCTTCAGCATCGTCAGGTACGACGAGGGCCCGCGCGGCCGCTTCTGGGTCGGACCCCACCAGTGCCCGGTGGCGACCAGGATCTCCTTCGCCCGCGTGAACGCGACGTACCCGAGCCGTCGCTCCTCCAAGGAGTTGACGTCCTTGCACTCGTCCGCGAACGCCTTCAGCCCTGCGTTCGAGAGGTCGTGGAAATCGGGCAGCGTGTCCGCGTCACCGCGCAGCGGCCAGGGCAGCACCTTCGCGTTCGTCGTCCATTTGTCCCGGCCACGATCGGACGGGAAGACCTTCGACACCAGCGTCGGCACGAACACGATCGGCCACTCCAGCCCCTTCGACCGGTGCGTGGTGAGAAGCTTCACCGAGTCCGCCTCGCTCGGTACGGCGAGATCGAGGCCGGCCGCGTACTCCTCCTCGGCCGCCAGATACGCCAGCAATCCGTCGAGCGATCCGTCCGACTCGGTCGAGACAAAGTTGCCGACGGCATCCAAAAACGCGGCGAGGTGATCGCGACGGCCGGAGTCGACGTGATCGGGCGTCGCGGTGAGCTCCACGTCCAGACCGATCGTGCTGATCACCCGCCGAACGAGGTCGAGCAACGGCTCCCCCGCGTGCATCCGCAGCTCGCGCATCTCACCGGAGAGCTCCTTGAAGCGAACGAGTGCCTCGGGCGAGTAACCCCAGGCATCCGAGCCCGGATCGTCCACAGCCTCGGCCAGCGAAATGACCTCGGTCGAGTCCATCCCCGCGACCGCGGCGTCGAGCGCGGCGACCAGATCGTCGGCGGCCGGCCGATCACCGGAGTCGGCAAGCACCCGGGACCGGTTGGCGAGCAACGCGAGGTCGCGGTGACCGATCCGGTACCGCGGACCGGTCAGGATCCGCAGCATCGCGGCGTTCGCGGTGAGATCGTTGACCGCTTGCAGGGTCGCGACCACGTCGACGACCTCCGGCAGTGCGAGCAGCCCACCGAGGCCGACGACCTCGACCGGGACCTTGCGCGAGATCAGGGCTTCGTGCACGGCGCTGAGGTCGACGTTCGTCCGCATCAGGATGCCGATGTCCTTCCACCGGCGGTTCGGGGTGCGGTGCGCGGCGACGATCGCGTCGGCGACCCATTCGATCTCCTGCGACCGCGTCTCGAAGAGGCCGACCGTGATCGCACCCTCGGCCGCGTCGGCGGGCGCCTCGAGCGGGATGACACCAGGATGTTGCTCGTAGAGCTCGGCCGCGTGCTGGTTGGCCGCGGCAAGGATCCGGCTCCCGGAACGGCGATTGACGCTCAACACATACCGCTGCGCCGGCGTGCCATCGGCCTGTGGAAAGTGCACCGGGAACTCATCGAGGTTCGCGACCGAAGCACCACGCCACCCATAGATCGCCTGGCAAGGATCCCCGACCGCGGTCACTGGATGCCCCCGGCCGTCTCCCGCGGCGAAGAGTGCGGTCAGCATCCGGCGTTGCGAAACCGACGTGTCCTGATACTCGTCGAGCAGCACGACCTTGTACCGCGCGCGCTCGACAACCGCGACCTCTGGGCACTCCTCCGCCAGCCGCGCGCCCAGCGCCATTTGGTCCGCGAAGTCGACGACCCCGCGCTCGCCCTTGTAGGCCTGGTACTCCTCGACCAACTGCAGGATCTCGCCACGCTTCAAGGCAGTCTCGGCCAGCTTGCGCACCTCGACCGTCTGCTTCCGGGCCGCCGCGACTTCCTGCCGCACGGCGTCGTCATGCTCGCGTACGTCGTCCGCCCGCAACAGGTGGTCCGCCAGCTCACCGTCCAACGCGAGCAAGCTGTTCACCAGCGTCGGCACATGATGTGACGCGAACCGGATCGGCCCAGCAGACCGTCGTACGACGCGACCCGCGAGCTGAAACCTGGTCGCGTCGGCAAGGACTCGCACGTCCGGCTCGAGACCGAGGCGGAGACCGTGTTCGGCGATCAGCGTGCCCGCGAACGCGTGGTACGTCGAGACAACCGGCTCGCCCGGCTCCTCCGGCTCCCAGTTCGGAATGTTGCTGCGCAGGTGCGCGGCGAGAATCGGATGCTGATCCTTCGGCAGCGTCGAACCCAGCACGCCGGCCTTCGTCAGGTCGTCGCGGATCCGCACATCCAGCTCGTTCGCCGCCTTCTTCGTGAAGGTCAGGCCCAGCACTTCCTCGGGCTTCACCTGGCCGGTACAGATCAGCCAGACCACCCGGGCCGCCATCGCGGTCGTCTTGCCCGACCCGGCGCCGGCCACGATCACACCCGGAGCCAGCGGCGCGGTGATCGCCGCCAACTGCTGATCGCTGAACGGGATCCCGAGCAGCTCACACAGGTCGGCGGTGGTTCTGAGCTCAGCGGCCATCAGACGATCTCCCGCCCTTCGGGTTGGATCGGGCAGAGCGCACGCGCCTCGCAGCGCGCGCAGCCGTCGTTGCGCTGGGCGGTGAACTCCTCGGAGCGAACCATCGACTCGGCCTGCTCGACGGCGTCGTCCAACCAGGTCTTGCCGTCGTCGCCAGCCTCCAACGGACCCTGGTGCTGGACCTTGGGGAAGCCGCTGTCGTCATGGCGCAACTGCACGAGCTCGGCGCCGCCCGCCACCGGATCGTCGCCGAGGTCCGTCACCTGACGGGAAGCGATCGCGCGCTGGTAGATCGCGAGCTGCACGTGCCGTGACACCGCCGGCTTGGTCGGCAGCGATCGGCCCGTCTTCAGGTCGATCACCCGGATCGTCCCCTCGGAATCCTCCTCGACGCGGTCCATCCGCCCCTTGACCCGGACCGCGGGCTTGTCGGCGTCGGGAAGCAGTACGTCGAACTCGACCTCGCTCCCCAGCAGCTTGCGATCCGGCCGGCCCTGATGCCACGCGACGAACCGCCGCAACGCCTCCTCCGCCTCGACCCGCTCCCGGTCCGAGATCCACGCCGACTCGAAGTCCAACTGCGTCCACACCTTGTCGAGCCAGCCGTTCAGCTCGTCGACCGACGGCGGCAGCGCGCCGGTCGCGACCGCGTCCGCCAACGCGTGCAGCACCGAACCGAACCCGATCGCCGACGTACCCGGCGTCTCTCCACCGGCCCGACGGGTCAGGAACCAGCGCAGCGGGCAATCCACGATCGTCGTCAGCGCGCTCCCCGACAACGGCACCGGCAGCTCGGGATCCGCGATCGGCCGCTCCGACCGCGTCCGCTCCCGGACGCCCCACCACCGAGCGGGATCGGCCGTCGGCACCAAGGACAGGTCCCGATCGTCGACCGCATCGGCCAGCAACGCCAGCCGATCAGCCGCAACCCGCTTCAACGCGGGCGACGATGCGGGATCCGAGAGTACGCAGCGGAGATCGGCGACCAGACCGGGCAACGACAACGGCCGTCGCGGCCGTCCCGCGACCAGCTTCACCGGAATGTCGAGCTCGGCAAGGAATCTGGAGGGTTGGTCGCCATCGGCCTCGGGCGCCTGAACCGCCGTCACGATCAACCGCTCGCGGGCCCGGGTGATCGCGACGTAGAACAACCGTCTCTCCTCAGCCAGCAACGCACCGGCCGACAGCGGATCGATCAGCCCATCGGGCCCCAACCGGTCCGGCTCCAGCAGCGATCCACGCCGCCGCAGATCCGGCCACTGACCCTCCTGGACCGACGCCACCACAACGAGCCGCCACTGCAGTCCCTTGGAGCGGTGCGCCGTCATCAACTGCACACCCGCCTCGCGATACGTCCCGTCGAACCGGTTGTCGGCCGCGATGTCCAGCGACTCCAGCTCGGAGAGAAACGCCGACACTCCCTTGAAGCCGACCTGCTCCTCGGCCCGGCTCGCCGCGTCGAACAGTGCACACAAGGAATCCAGATCCCGGTTCGCCGCGCGCGCCGGCTCTCCACCCGAATGCGCCTGCCCACGCAACCGCCGCAACCACGGCGAATCCGACCACAGCGACCACATCACCTCATCGGGCGCGGCACCGGCGTTCACGATGTTCCTTGCCTTGAGCAACCTCTCGCCCAGGGCCGCGAACCGGGCCTCTGCCGGCGACGCCTCCGCGTCCAGCAGCAACGGATTCAGCAGGGCCTCACGCAACAGCTCGTCCGACGAGCGCGGCAACCGCTGCCCACCCGCGGCCTCGCGATCCCGGCGCCGCAACACCCGTGCCAACCGCCGCAGCTGGCCGGCATCCATCGCGCCCAACGGCGACAACGCCAACGCCCGGACGACGTCAACCGTCACCGTCGACGGGTCCGCCACGGCCCGCAACGCCAGCAACATCGGGCGCACGGCGGGCTCCCGCGACAACGGAAGCTCGTCCCCGGCGACATCGACCGGGATCCCAGCAGCGGCAAGTGCACGCCGCAACGGCGGAATCGACCGGCTGCCGGACCGGACCAGCACGGCCATCTCGTGCCAGCCGACACCGTCCTGCACATGCGCACGCCGGAGCAGGTCGGCCATGTGCTCGAGCTCAGCACCAGTCGTCGAGTACAGATTCGCTTCGACCTTGCCGTGGCCGTAGACGCATCCACTCGCGTCCGGGTTGCGGAAGCGCTCGAACGTGTCCCGGTCGAGCGTCCCCGGCACGCCGAGCCGGTTGACGACATTGCGAGACACCCGCTGCAGCGTCGTACCGAATCGTCGGGTTGTACCCAGCGCGACCTGGGCCGCCTCGGTGCCGTCCGTCGTCCGGAACTCGTCGGTGAAACGCAACAGGCCGCGGACGTCGGCGCCACGGAAGGTGTAGATCGACTGGTCCGGATCACCCACGACGACCAGGTCGCGGCCGTCGCCGGCGATCGCCTGGAGCAGCTTGATCTGGCCGGGATCGGTGTCCTGGTACTCGTCGACGAAGACGGCCTTGAACTCGGACCGCAGCTTGGCCTGGACCTGTGGCTGCTGGGCCAGGATCACCGCGCGGTGGATCAGCTCGGAGTAGTCCAGCACCTGCTCGGCGTCGAGCACCTGCAGGTACTCCTCGAAGAAGTCTCCGACCGCGACCCACTCGGCGCGCTCCGCCGATCGTCCGATCGCGGACAGGTCCTCCGGATCGAGCCCGAGCTGCCGCGCCTTGCCGATCACCGCCTGCACTTCGTCGGTGAACCCGCGCGTCTTGAGTGCCGGATGCAGACTGCTCGGCCAATGCACCGCACCGACCTCCCGACTACCTGACAACGCCTCACTCAACCGCAGTGACTGCTCAGGACCGGACGGCAATCGCAGGGGTACGTCGAACGCGTCAGCCGGCGTGAATCGTCGCAACAACGCATAACAGAAGGAGTGGAAGGTCATCGACGGCATCACGCGAGTAGTACGCCCGAGTCGGCCGGTGATGCGGTCACGCAGCTCGGTCGCGGCCTTGCGCCCGAACGTCAGCACAAGCACCTCGTCGGGGTCCAGGCCGCGGTTGCGCACCCGGTCAACGACTGCCTCGACCAACGTGGTCGTCTTACCCGTTCCAGGCCCGGCCAGCACCAGCAGCGGTCCGCCGGGATGGTCGGCGACCGCTTGCTGATCGGCATCCAGGACAGGCGTTTCCGCCGCTTTCCTGTCCGCCCGGACCAACCTGTAGCGGGACCCCTGTCTGCCGACCATTCGCCTATCTCAACAGACCCCTCCGACAATCCTCGGCGCGCACCCCGAGTACCTGACCATTAGCCGGAAACCGGACGGTCAATCGTTGGGATGCCAACGGACTTCGCGCAGATTGACGCGACCGTTGGTGACCCGGACGCCGTCCGAGCGCAGGTTGTGCAACTGCTCGTCGCCGACCTCGTCCGCGGGCACGCCGGAGGCGCGGATCACCCGCCACCACGGCACGCCACCGCCGTACTCGCGCATGATCGCGCCGACCTGCCGCGGGCCGCCCTGACCGACGTACTCCGCGATGTCGCCGTACGTCGCGACGCTGCCGGGTGGGATCGACTCGACCGCACGCAGCACCGCCTCGACGTACTCCTCCCTGTCCACGGACCAAATCTAGGCGAGAGGTGTGACAGCTTTCGCGAGCGGTTCGAGAACCGATGGCGACGCGTCCAGCGGGAGGTTGAGCACGACCAGGTCGACGCCTGCCTCGCCGTACGCCGCGGCCTGCGCGACCGCCGTGTCGAGGGACGCGTCCGGGTCGATCCGCACGTTCACCGAGCAGATGATCTCGTTGACGTCGCGGCCGACCTCCTCGCACCGCTGGACCAGGACGTCCTTGAGCTCCTTCCACTCTTGCGGAGTCTGGACGATCACGTTCCACTGCTGGGCCCACTTCGCGACTGCGCCCAGCGTGCGCTTGGGGCCCTTGCCGCCGATGGTGATCGGCGGGTGTGGCGTCTGCACGGACTTCGGCTCGCAGGACGCGTCGGTGAGCTTGATGTACTTGCCGTCGAAGTTCGCGACCTTCTCGGTCAGCAGGGCGATCATCGCCTGGGTGCCCTCGTCGAACCGGTCGAAACGCTCCTTCAGCGGCGGCAGTGGGATGCCGTAGGCCGCCGTCTCCATCTCGTTCCAGCCCGCGCCGATGCCGAGCTCGAGCCGCCCGTTCGAGATGATGTCGGTGGTCGCCGCCATGTTCGCCAGTACGGCGGGGTGCCGGTAGATCATCCCGGTCACCTGGCAGCCGACCCGGATCCGCTCGGTCGCCTCGGCCAGTGCGGCCAGTGTGGTCCACGCTTCGAGGTTGGGGCCGGCCATGTCGCCGGTGAGCGGGTAGAAGTGGTCCCAGTGCCACGCTGACTCGAAGATCTCGAACTGATCCGCCGCCACCCACACGTCCCGCATCTGCTGCCACGTCGTGTGTTCGGGCCTGGTCTTGATCGCAAACCGCATTACGGCCTCCTAAGTCACCGATACCGCCGCAATGGACAGTACCTCTCCCGCAGTGCGCGCCGGCCGCCGGCAACGGCCTGCCCGTTCGGGCACGGCACGCCGTCGCGGCCAACGGATCGAGCCGCGCCTCGACAGACTTGGGGAAAGCGTCAGGTGAGGGGATTCGATGCTGGGGGAACTACCACCGGAGATTGCCGAGGACACCTTCTGGACGAAGATCCCGCCGCCGGTACTGAGCATGATCGTCCTCGGCCTCGCGTTCGTCTTCGCGGCGGGGCTCGGGATGTGGGCGGACGACGGGTCGCCGGCCAGCGACGTGTTCGTCGGCAGCGTGCCCTGGACCGTCTGGCGGGCCGTCGCGGGTTCGGCCCTGGTGGTGTTCGCGCTGCTCTTCGTGCAGGCGATCAGGATCCTGCAGCACCCCAGCCGGTGGGGAATCTATCCGCCGCCCGGCCGCGGGTCGCGGTACCTGTACTGTGCGATCGCCGGAGTCGTCGTGGCTGCGACGATCGCGCTGGCCGATCCGGTCTCCGGCCCGGACCTCCCGGTGGTGAACCTGGGCGCCCGGACGAACGCCGTCCTGCTGGCCGCGCTCGTCGCCGCGATTCCGTGGCTCACGATCGTCTGGCTCGCGCATGCCGAATGCCGCGACCTCAAGAACGACGTCAACAAGCGCCCGACGGGACGGCCCGGTCAGGAGTACGCCGACGCGATGCGCGAGGAGACCGTGGACCCGGAGAGCTTCAAGAAGGCCGTCGAGCAACTCGAGGACCTGTGGAAGCTGGTGCTCACCAGCTCAGGAGCCTTCGCCATGGGTGTCGTCGCGGCGGTCGCTTCGGCCGGTGCGCTGCGGGCCGCGTTCGTCGCCGCGTATCCAGCCCGGCATGACGAGTTCCCACCGGCGAACGTGTTGCTGTTCGGCGGACTGTTCACGCTCGGCCTGTCGGTGATCGCCGTACCGATGGCCGTGGCGTGGCGGAATCGGGCTCAGCGACTCGTGGATCACGCCTGTCCACTACCCGCGGACGGGCGGCCGACCGTCGCGTGGTCGGAGGAACGGCATCGGGTCGAGCACATGCTGCATCTCGACATCCCGTTCGTACGCAACCCGCTGACCCTGATCAGCGTGACCGCGCCACTGCTGGTGAGTGCGTTGGCGGCGTTCCTCCCCATCGTCGCGAACTAGCGCAGCGTTGCGAGCCAGTCCCCGCCGGGAGAGTTAGTCGAGACCCAGGCGGGCGCGGACTTCCGGGCGGCGCAGGGGTGGGACGGTCTGGGGTGGGACACGGCGTTCGGGCATCTCGGCGAGCAGCGTCTCGGTGATCCGCGCGACCTCGGTGGCGGCGCGCTCGATCGGGCCGCGGGTGGTCGCGCTCAGTGAGCCGACGCCGGTCACCTTGCGCACGTACTGCAGTGCGGCCGCGTAGATCTCCTCAGAGGTCGCGGCCGGCTCGAGTCCCCGCAGGGTCGTGATGTTTCTGCACATGCCAAAACAGTAGACGGCCTGAGGGACAACTGGCGGGCAGTCTTCCTACAGGGTATTGACTTCCCTAATGGTCGTAGGTTTTCCTCATCCTATGAGCACCGCTGGACTGGATCGTCGGACGCGGCGTCGTCAGGAGACCATCGAGGAGATCCTGACGGTCGCCATCGAGCTGATGGAGACCGAGGGCGTCGCCGCGCTCAGCCTCTCCGCGGTGGCTCGGCGGCTCGGCATGCAACCACCGTCGCTGTACCAGTACTTCCCGTCCAAGATGGCCATCTACGACGCGCTCTTCCAGCGCGGCAACGAGTTGCTACGGGATGCGTATCGAACGGCGACCCCGGACAGCGACGACCAGCTCGAGGTCGGGCTGATGGCGGCGACCGCGTTCTGCCGGTGGTCCCTGGAGCACCAGGTGTACGCGCAACTGCTGTTCTGGCGGACGATTCCGGGCTTCGAGCCGAGTCCGGCGGCGTTCGCGCCGGCGCAGGACTCGATCCAGGACGTGCGGGATCACCTGCAGGCGACGATCGACGCCGGGCTCTTGCACCCGGACGCGGCAAGTGACGACGGCATTGCGCTGTACACCTCGATGCTGGCCGGACTGCTCTCGCAGCAGATGGCCAACGAGCCGAACGCATCCTTCGAGGACGGGCGTTTCATCAGGCTGCTGCCCGTCGTACTCGAAATGTTCTACCAACGCTATGCACCAACCAGGGGGAAACAATGAACGCAGTACTCGCGGAACAGATCGGACGAGCCGACCGAGCCACGTGCCGGGTCCACCGGGATGCGGAGCTCCAGGCCTGGCACGACCTACTGGCGTCGGTCGAGGGCGACGAGTGGCATCGCCGTACCGTTTGCGACGCCTGGGACGTCGCGGACATCGCCGGGCACCTGATCGGGCAGGCGGAGGACGTGATCACCCCGTGGTCGTTCCCGCGGCGCTTCCGGAAGAGCAAGCGGGTCTATCCCGACGCACCCCGGTTCGACGCTCACATGATGATCCAGGCCGACGAACACCGCGGTACGCCGCCGGCCGAGCTGCGGACGTCCTTCGATACCCGGTGGGCGAAAGCGACCCGCAAGATCTCGAGCGAACCGCAACTGATCCGGCGGTTCAGCATGCAGGTGGAGGACAACCCGCGGATGTCCCTCGGCTACATCCGCGACATCCTGCTGGCGCGCGATCTGTGGATGCATCGCGACGATGTCTGCCAGGCGCTCGGCCGGTCGTTCGACGCGGGGCCGTACGCGGCGGAGTTGATCGCGCAGGTGATCTACGATCTGGAGGCTTCCGGACCGTTCTGGGGAGAGCGGCCGGCCGTTGAGCTCGAGTTGACCGGCCAAGGCGGTGGGACCTATCGGCTCGGGAGGGGTGAGCCGGTCGGACGCGCGTCCGTCGACGCGGTCAGCTACATGCGGACGCTGTCCGGCCGCGACAACTCCCCAGTGATCACCGGCGATGCCGCCGCGGTCGAGCCCGTCAGCAACTGCCGGATGGACTTCTAGCACCGACGCCAGAACCCCCACAGAACAAGAGCAAGGAAAGAGAAGAGGATTATTCAGAACCCTCAAAGAAGAGGGTTATCAGAAGTTCTGAAGACCCAGAGCAAGAACGTTAAAAAGGCAGGAAAGAGAAAATAGAGAGGGCGCTGGGTGCCTGGCTGGGCAGGGCGCGCCGGTGGTGCTCGGCGGGTCAGAGTATGTGCAGGCATCGAGTCGTGGATCGTGGTCGGCCAGACACACCCCACCACGCCACAATCCACGACTCGAACCACCCAGCGGGCACGCAAGGCATCCGCACCCGGGGCTGCAGGCCATCACAATCGCCGTCCAACGGCAGAGTCACGCCTGAGCCGCACCGGAACCCTCGATTGTGATGGCCCGGAGGGCCCTGTGCGTAGGTGCGGCCAGTCGGTGGTCTGCGGGTGAGGGGCGCAGCGGCTCACCGCATGCGAGGGATCGGGGCGGCCGAGGACCAGTCACCGAGTGAGCGGGCTCCAGGCCATCACAATCCGCGGTTCCGGTGGGGGTCAGGCGTGAGTCGCCTGCTGGACGACGATTGTGATGGCCTGGAGGTCGGGTGCCGCTGCTTTGAATGCTCCCGTGACGAGCCGAGGGCGTCGATCAGTCAGCTGAACAGAGTCTGGTGCACGCCCTAGGCACGTCGTCGGTTCATCCACCACTGGCCGCGACCATGACGCCGACCCCAGCCAGGCACTCAACCACTCTTCCCTTTAGTGCTGGCGGCTTTTAGTAGGAGGGCTGGCTTGGGTCGATCTGGTCGACCCAGGCGACCACGCCGCCGCCGACGTGGACGGCGTCGGAGAAGCCGGCGCCCTTCGCGATCGCCAGCACCTCGGCCGAACGCACGCCGGACTTGCAGTGGAAGACCAGCTGCTTGTCCTGCGGCAGCTTCTCCAGCGCGACGCCGGTCTGGAAATCGGCCTTGGGGATCAGCACCGAGCCCGGGATCCGGTTGATCTCGTACTCGTTCGGCTCGCGGACGTCGATGAGCAGGAAGTCCTTCTCACCGTTGTCCTTGAGCTTGATCCACTCGCTCAGCTGCTTCACCGAGATCGTCGAACCGACGGCCGCGTCGGCCGCCTCCTCGGTGATCGCGCCGCAGAAGTCCTCGTAGTCGATCAGCTCGGTGACCGTCGGGTTCTCGCCGCAGATGGCGCAGTTCGGGTCCTTGCGGACCTTCAGGGCGCGCCAGTTCAGGTCGAGGGCCTCGTAGATGTTCAGCCGGCCGAGCGACGGGTCGCCGATGCCGGTGAGCAGCTTGATCGCCTCGGTCACCTGGGCCGCGCCGACGGACGCGCAGAGCACGCCCAGCACGCCGCCCTCGGCGCAGGACGGAACCATGCCGGGTGGCGGCGGCTCCGGGTACAGGCAGCGGTAGCACGGGCCGTGCTCGGCCCAGAACACGCTGACCTGGCCGTCGAAGCGGAAGATCGAGCCCCAGACGTACGGCTTGCCGAGCAGGACGGCGGCGTCGTTCACCAGGTAGCGGGTGGCGAAGTTGTCGGTGCCGTCGACGATCAGGTCGTACTGCTCGAAGATCTCGAAGACGTTGTCGTTGTCCAGCCGGGTCTCGTGCAGGACGACGTTCGTGTTCGGGTTGGTCTCGAGGATCGACTCACGGGCCGACTGGGCCTTGGACTTACCGATGTCGGACTGACCGTGGATGATCTGGCGCTGCAGGTTCGACTCGTCGACGGTGTCGAACTCGACGATGCCGAGCGTGCCGACACCGGCCGCGGCCAGGTAGAGCAGCGCCGGGCTGCCCAGACCGCCGGCCCCGATCACCAGGACCTTGGAGTTCTTCAGCCGCTTCTGCCCGGCCATCCCCACCTCGGGAATGATCAGGTGCCGCGAGTAGCGTCGCACCTCGTCGATGGTCAGCTCGTCGGCTGGTTCGACCAGCGGTGGCAGTGACACGTGTCGGCTCCTCAGGAAGACGTCGGACGGGATCTCCGGTTTTCAACCATCTGTCCCACCCCCATGTTCCCGCACAATCCAAACCCTCCCACCCCAGGTCCACATCCCGGTCCCCCCGTCTCACCCCCAGGCCTCCGGATATCGAGCGGGCCGGGCGCCCCCAGGGCGCCCGGCACGCTGTTCTTTTAGTCGTTGGCGCTGATGGTGACTACTGCTGTCAGCGGGGTTTTGATGATGACGTCCTGGGCGGTGGTGATGACCGCGGCGAAGGTCTCGGCCTTCTCCTTCAGTTTGTCGTCGAGGATCTTGACACCCAGCTCGCCGACGGTCTTGCCGGGCTCGACGAACCCGTCGATGGCCCGATCGGCCGGACCGGTCCCGTCGTCGTTCGGGGTGGTGTAGTCCTTCCGGAGCACCGCCGTCCCGTCCTTCACCTCACCGCTGAACGCGACGAACTTGTCGCTCGGCGCCGACAGCTTGACCGGCAGATTGACCACCCCGGCCTTCTCCGGCGTGGTCAGGTTCCCGATCGTCAGCGTCGGCGTCGGATCGTCGTCGAGCACGAGCCCGTGGCCGAACGACTTGTCCAGCAGACCCTCCGTCGGCGCCGACAGGACCAGGCTGAACGGCGTGTCATAGCTGTCCCGGGTGTTCCCGGTCACCGGCACGCTCACCTTCTGCCGCACCTGCCCCGGCTTGAAGACCAGCTTCGTCGCCACCGTCCCCACAGACTCACCGAGGTTGTCGCCGCTGGTCTCGGCGTACACACTGACCGGCCGGATGCTCGGCCGCGACATGGTGACGTAGAAGTCCATCGACTTGGTCCCGGAGTTGCCTTCCTTGACCGTCACGTCCGACGCGGACAGCTTCGGCAGCAACGCCGCCGGCGCCGAGAACCCCAGGCTGGGTGAGGAGAAGGACAGATCGCTGACGTAGGCCGAACCACTCGCGACCTTGTCGGTCCGTAGCTCGACCGCGCGCACATCCCGCAGATTCACCCCCTTGAGCGAGGTCAGTGGGATCCGGACCGTCCGCAGCAGGTTCTTCGGCAGTCCGTTCTCGTTGTTCCCCGGCATCCGCACCAGTGCGTCGCTGACCGCGGACACCGGTACGACGGCCGCCCCGCCATGCCCGTCGACCACTCTGACGCTGAGGTCGGTCTTGGGCGCCCCAACCGGGTCAGGCGCAGCCCGGAAGGTCAGTGCGGCAAAACGCCGTACGTCGCGCTGCGCAGCCGGCACGTTGAGCCGCACTACCCCATTGGTGCCGGTCCAGTTCAGCTTGGTGACCGCAGTGGTCGGCGTGTTGGCGGCGTACCAGGCCGCGGTCCAGTGCGGAGCGTTAGCCCAGTCATCCGAGATCATGCACGCCGCAGCCTTGGCCGCGGCGGCCCGCGCGTTGGCCGACGGCTGCACACCCGCACAGACGGTGGCCTTCACCTTGCCAGTGACGGCCCCAGCCGGCAGCGGCTGATCCAGGTGGTTGACGTCCCGCCGCGACTGCAGCGGTGCCTGCGACACCACTCGTACGACGGCCTTGCCGGCAGACGCTGCCCGTGAGTCAGACCCGTCCAGCAGCGGCAGGAACTGCTTCTCGTGTCCCAGCTGCAGCCGGAAGAACCCAGCAACGTACGCCGTACCGACGGCCTGCTGCTGCTTGGCGTTCAACCGGCCTGCGTACTTCGGTCCGCACGGGGACTCATTACCCTCCTCGAACCAGTCGTCATTGGACGGCGCCTCGGACTGGCCCGGCGTCCACTCGGTGTTGAAGAAGTTGTGGTTGGCGCCCATCACGGTGACGGTCGACCGCGGCGCGTCGTCGCCGGTGACGGAGTACCGACTGTCGTCGTAGAACTTCTGGCCTTCCAGGTCCGAGACGTCACCGTCGCAGTACGGCAGCACGACGCTCATCGCGACCCCCGGAACGGTGGCCCGGGCGAAGTCGGTCGGCGCGAGCGGCAGAACGGCGCGGATGCCGAACTGGCCGCCGCGGTCCGCGTTCAGCACCGCGGCGCGGGCGACACCCTCGCCACCTCGCGAGTGACCCATCAGTCCGATGTTCTGGAAGTCGATCTTGCCGACGTACTGCCGGCCGAACGGTCCACCGCCGACCGTGGCCCACTTCTTCCACAGTGCGAGGTGGTCGAGGATCAGCTCGCCTCGCGCCTGCGCACCGGAGTCGTAGACACCGCCGTCCCAGGCGTTGATGGCGTTGGCGCTGATGGACACGACCTGGTAGCCGTTGCTGGCCAGGGCGGTCGCGGGACCGTCGTACCCACGGAAGCTCGGGATCGGCTTCTGGTCCTTGGCGCACGGCCACGGCTTGTCACTCGGATCCTGGCCGTTCCCGCCGTAGCAGACCTCGTGCCGGCCGTGCAGGAAGATCACCAGCGGCCGCGGGCCGACCGCGCCCTTGGGTGTGTAGACCTTGCCGCGGATCTCGGACTTCTGACCGAGGCCCGGAAGGTAGACGGCCTCGTCGCCGAGGTTGTACTCCGACGTCTCGACTTTGTACTTGCCGAGCGCGCCGGGATCGTCCGTCAGCAACGGTCCGCGCGCTGCCTTCAGCCAGTCCGCGTCGGTCGGTCCGGTCGCCTGGGCGCGGCTCTTACCGCTCTTGCCGTTCTGCTTGCCAAGGTCACCGGACCAGATCAGGCTGACGTCGTGGGCCTTCAGAACGGCCGGGTCGGCGCTGGTCAGGGTGAGGGTCCGACGATCCGGCGACTGCTTGCCGATACCCAGCGGGACGCCGTCGACCGCGAGCAGCGGTAGCGACGCGCGCATCGGCGCCGGCGCGTCGAGGTGCAGGGTCAGTCGGTAGCCGCCGGCTACCGGTTCCACCCGCCAGTCGTTGCCTTTAGCAACCGATGGCGGAGTGGGCGTTGGCGCAGACGGCGGGGCTGCGTTGGCATTCAAGGTCCCCACAGCCAGCAGTGCGACCATCCCCAGCGACAGACTGCGTAATGCTCTGCCGATCACTCGCACAGTGGTCCTCTCGTTGTAGACGAACAGGTCGTTCGTCATGACTACTCGGGCGAGAGGAAAGTTGACCGGATCGGGTACTCAGCCGTGTCTCAGTCCTGCTTCAGCTGTGACTCGATCAGGAGATCAGTTGCCGGAACGCGCGTTCCACCTGTTCGGGGTGTTCCATCTGGGCGACGTGACCGGATCGGGGCAGGTAGAGCGAGCGCGCGTTCGGAAAAGTGCGCTGCGCCTTCATCCGGATCCTGGGGTCGACCAGCCGATCCCGGCCGCCGTAAATGAGCAGCACCGGGCACTGCACCTTTGCGGCGTCCGTCCACAGCGACCGGCGCGGCGGTGTCAGTGACGACCGCAGGAGACTCTTCGCGCCTTCCACCATCACCTGTCCGACCCAGGGATCGGTGTCGCGCCGTCGCAGCTCCGCCTCGTACGCCGCACGCACCTCAGGCGGCAGCGACCGTGGGTCACCGAACACCATCGACAGCGAGGCCTGGAACCGTCGGTCGAACGAAACCCGCCGACTCCGCTCCAGTACAGCGGGACCTATCCGCGGTGTGGCCAGAGCGGCGAACCACAGGGCGCTCGGAGACAGCCGCGGATGCGGCAGCGCAGGCGAGATCAGAGTCAGTGATGCGACCAGATCCGGACGCTGAGCGGCCAGTGTGACCGCTGCGGCCCCACCCATCGAGTTGCCGAAGACGTGGGCCGGCTGCCGCACCTCATGCTCCAGCAGCTCGATCAGTACGGCGGCCTGCTCGTGAATACCTGCAGTGCCGGCGATCGGCGTACGCCCGAATCCGGGCAGGTCTGGAGCCAGACCGCGGACGGTGTCGTTGAGCAGGAGACCGAGGGCCGTCCAGTTCAGCGAGGAGCCACCCAGTCCGTGCACGAACAGTGCGGGCGGCAGGTCCTCCGCCGCGCCCGGCACCTCGCGGACCAGCAGATCCACCCCATTGACCGGCACTCGCCGCGCAGGCCATTCCTGTGCCCCCAACGGCACCACATCCCCGGTTTCAGTCCCGGTTACTCGCCCGTAACTGTCCACATCCCCATGGTAGGACCCCCCAACCCGGAAAACTGCTCCTTGTGACCCAGTACCAACCTCCCCCCTTCGGAGCCGGCCCGCCGGCACAGCCACCGAAGCGCAAGCACCCCGTCCGCAACGCGGTCGTGATCGTCGTCGGGGCCATCGTCCTCGGCTTCCTCGGCATCCAGGGCGTGATCTGGGCCTACACCGGCGTGCGGTTGGCGGTGGCGTCGCAGGAGAAGCACGAGATCGTCTACAAGGTCTCCGGTTCGGGCACGTCGGCGGACATCCAGTACAAGAACCCGGACGAGTCCGACACCACCAGGTCGATCCAGCAACTGCCCTGGGAGAGTGAGACCAAGCATTTCAAGGGGCGGACGCAGATCTACTCGATCACGGCGGACCTGCCATCGGACTCGAAAGACACACTCCGCTGCGAGATCTGGGTGGACGGCGAACTGCTCGACAGCTCCGAGACCGTCGCGGGGACCGGCGTGTACTGTCTGCAAACCAACTGACCTGAGCCCCCGAGACGTCGGACTGGTGGAGACTGGGTGGCATGGCTGGTACGCCGTCGCAGGTGACTACTGAGGTTGATGGGCAGACTATGAAGCTCACCAACCTTGGCAAGGTGTTGTATCCGCGGACTGGGTTCACCAAGGCAGAGGTGATCGACTACTACCACCAGGTGGCGGAGCTGCTGCTTCCACACCTGTCGGACCGGCCCTTGACGCGCAAGAGGTGGCCGGACGGGACGGACGCCGCGTACTTCTTCGAAAAGAACGCACCGCGCGGTACGCCGGACTGGGTGCGGACCGTCACCCTGCCGACCCCAGGTAGCTCCACCGGGCGGGACGAGGCCGACTTCGTGGTCGCTGACGACGTACAGACCGTGGTTTGGCTGGCCAACCTCGCCGCACTCGAGTTACACGTGCCGCAGTGGCGGATCGGTCTGTCTGACCACGGCAAGGACCCAAAGGCCGATCTGATCGTGTTCGACCTTGATCCGGGTCCGGGTGCCTCCATCGTCGAGTGCTGCGACGTCGCGCTCGCGTTGCGCGAGCTGCTGAGCCACTACGGACTGGAGGGGTGGCCCAAGACGTCCGGAAACAAGGGCATGCACCTGTATGTCCCGATCGTGCCCGAGTCGTCCAGGAAGACCAGTGCGTTCGCCAAACAGCTCGCGGAGCAGCTGGCCGAGGCGCTGCCGGAGAGCGTGACCGCGAACATGACCAAGGCGCTCCGGCCCGGCAAGGTCTTCATCGACTGGAGCCAGAACGCCAGCGCAAAGACCACGCTGGCGCCGTACTCGCTCCGAGGCGCGGACGAGCCCCGCGTGTCCACCCCGATCGACTGGGACGAGGTGGCGTCGGCTACGAGCCCTGAGGAACTCAGGTTCCTCCCGCACGAGGTCCTGGCCCGGATCGAGGAGTACGGCGACGTCCTCGAGGGCCTGTACGACGATCCGCAGCCGCTACCCTCATAGCCGTCTGTCCAGGTGAGCGCTCCCACGGCGAATTCCGGTACCGCACGGTCGCTGAATCCTGGTTCGGCGGGGAAGCTACTGGCCGGGAGGACTGCTGGGTAGGATTCGGGGAACGACCCGGTGGCGGTAAGCCCGAGCCGCCGGGGCCGCACCATCGAAGGAGCCCACGTGTCGACGACACCCGAGACCGCGCCCAAGCGCGGCAGTCGCCTGCCCAGGCTGGCCCGTCGCGCTCAACTGCTCGAGGCGGCCCAGGAGGTCTTCGTCGCGAACGGGTACCACGCCGCCGCGATGGACGACATCGCCGACCGCGCCGGCGTCTCCAAGCCGGTCCTGTACCAGCACTTTCCCGGCAAGCTCGAGCTGTACCTGGCGCTGCTGGACACCTCGTGCGAGGCGATCATCGCCTCCGTCCGGGAGGCGCTGAAGTCGACCGAGGACAACAAGCTCCGGGTCGCGGCGACCATGCACGCGTTCTTCGAATACGTGGCGAACGCGCAGGGCGCCTTCCGGCTGGTGTTCGAGTCGGATCTGACCAACGAGCCCGCCGTTCGCGAGCGGGTCGACAAGGTGACGCAGGCCTGCGCCGAGGCGGTCTCCGAGGTGATCAGCGCCGACGCCGGCCTGAACCACGAGCAGTCGATGGTGCTGGCCGTCAGCCTGGTCGGTATGGCGCAGGTCAGCGCCCGCTACTGGCTCGCCTCCGGCAACCCGTCCCTCCCCCAGGAGCAGGCCGCCGACCTGGTCGCCTCCCTTGCCTGGCGAGGCATCCGAGGCTTCCCCCGCACCGACGCCTAACCCCACCCCCGCCACCTCACTGTCGTTGTCCGGCGCACCCTTCGACTCCTGAGTGTTCTGCTGTGGGCGGACGGGTGAGAGCTGGGGAGCGGTACCGGATAGGCTCGAAGTGTTGCCGGCGAGAGCCGCCGGTCGGAGCGTGCCCGGAGGGTTTCGTGGAGGTCAAGATCGGCGTACAACACGCCAATCGCGAGTTGGTGCTGGAGAGCGAGCAGAGCCCGGACGAGGTCCAGGAGCTGGTTGCGGAGGCCCTCGCCGGCAAGACCGGTCTGCTGCAGCTGACCGACGACAAGGGCCGCCGGGTGCTGATCCCGGCCGACCGGCTCGCGTACGTCGAGATCGGCGAGGTTTCGATCCGCAAGGTGGGATTCGGCGCGATCTGATCGCGGTCCGGACACAGTCGCGCGTGTCCGGGTTCCTGAGCCGGATCCAGGGGCACCATGGCGGTGAGACCTGCGTTGCCAGTGGTCTGGTAGCTACGGGGCGCCGGCCGAGGCGCAGGTCAGTCACCCCCTCAAGGAGGAACCGTGGGTTACTGGATCTGGATGATCATCGTCAGTCTGATCGCAGGCGTCATCTTCGGGCCGCTGGCCCGGTTGGTGCTCCCCGGCAAACAGAACATCAGCCTCGGCTGGACCATCCTGGGCGGCGGCATCGGCGCCTTCATCGGTGGTCTGATCGCGTACTTACTCGGTGTCAAGGACACCTCCGGCCCGGACTGGATCCAGTACCTGATCCAGATCGTCTGTGCCGCGATCGTCATCGCCGTCATCGCGGCCCGGAAGCCGAGAACAGCCTGACCCGTCTCACCCCAACGGCCGCCTCCCCTCTCGGGGGAGGGCGGCCGTTGTGATTTCAGGCTGTTGTGATTTCAGGCTGTTGTGACGACCTGCTTGTACAGCGACACCAGCTCGGTCGCGTGCGCCCGCGGGTCGAACCGGTACCGCACCGGCGGCCGCGGACTGTCGGTGTCGCGGAAGCTCCGCCCGATCACCGCGGCGAGGTCGGCCGGTTCGGCCTCGGCCAGGATCCGGGTCTCCTCGTGACCGCGCGCCAGCCAGGGGTCGACGACGATCAACGGGCAGCCGGCCGCTTCGGCCTCGTTGGCGACGAGCGACTGGGTCTCCGTCACTGACGCGATCACCACTGCGCTCGCGGCCGCGTAGTACCCGGCGAGCTCCGCGCGTGGCAGCACGCCCGGCAGACGGACGTTGGCGCCGATGCCGAGTCCGTCGATCAGCCCGGTCAGCCGACGTCGATCCCGGCACTGTCCGACCAGGACCAGGCAGGCGGTCGGGTGCGTGGTCAACAGGTGTGCGAACGCCCGCAGCAGCAGCTCGTCGTTCTTCTCGGCGCTGAGCCTGCCGACCGACAGCACGATCGGATCGCGGGGTCCGAGCCGCAAGGTACGGCGTACCTCGGCCACGCTGATCGACGCCGCAGGCAACGGAAGTGTGGGGCTCGGCAGCACCACAGTCCGGGCTTTGCAGCCCAGCTCGGTCAGGTGGTTCTGCACCTTGGCAGTGGGCGCGATGACCAGGTCGGCTCCACCGAGCAACCGCTGTACCGAGCTGGATCCGTCACCCGCGCGATAGCCGGGAGGTGCGCCGAGACCGAGCCGCCAGGTCTGGGCGGACAACCACATGCCGAACCGGATCTCGGCGTAGTGGCTCTGGTACGCGACCACATCGGTGTGCCAGGTCATGACGACGGGGATGCGTCGGCGCCAGGCGGCGTACAGTCCGGCGATTCCGACCGTACCGAGCGTGTGAACGTGGACCACGTCGTAGTCCGGTGCGGCGGTGGCTCGGGAGCCGGCCGGCGGCCAGACCGCGCCCAGCCGGTAGTCCCGGAACCACACGTTCGTCCCGGGCACCGAGCGGATCGGGAGTGCGGTGGTGCTGGTCTTCGTGTTGTACGGCGCTACTACGTCCAGCTGCACGCCTAGCTCGCGTAATGCGGTGCCGGCGGCCTCGATCGAGACGGCGACGCCATCGGCTCTTGGCAGCAGGGTGTCAGAGTAGATTCCGAGTCTGAGCGGCATTGCTCAAGCTTGGAGGCCCAATGCGGTCATCCGTGCCGTGTGCGCTTCGGTCAAGCGGGTGAACATTCGGCCAATGGCAGCCAGATCCAAGCCGGGGCGATCAACGCTGCCGGCCAGCAGCGCGGCCAACGAGTCGCGGTCCGCGGCGATCCGCTGCGCCTGGCTGAGCGCCTCGCCCACCAGGCGACGTCCCCACAGGGCCAGCCGGCCGCCGAGCTTCGGGTCCTCGTCGATCGCGGCGCGGACCCGGTCGACGACGAACTCGGCCTGACCGGAGTCGGCGAACACCTCGAGCACCAGGGCCCGGGTCTCCGCATCCACGAACGACGCGATCTCGCGGTAGAAGTCGTTCGCCAGGCCGTCCCCGACGTACGCCTTGACCAGGCCCTCGAGCCAGTCCGACGGCGCGGTGTGATCGTGGAAGGCGTCCAGCGGGGTGACGAACGGTCCCATCGCCTCCATCGGGTCCACGCCGAGCGCGACCAGGCGGTCCCGCAGTTGCGCGAAGTGCCCGAACTCGGTGGTCGCCAGCGCGGCGAGCTCCGCCTTGTCGTTCAGCGTCGGCGCCAGTTTGGCGTCCTCCGCCATCCGCTCGAACGCCGTGAGTTCGCCGTACGCGAGCACTCCCAGCAGATCCACCGCCGCGGCCCGGTAGGCGGGATCATCAAAGGCCGTCTGCTCCATGCCCGGCACCCTATCGGCCCACCCCCTCCCCCAGACCACCCCACACACAACAAACTCCGGCCCAGACCACTGCCGATTCAGTGGCGCAAACCACATTTCTCTCTTCTCTCTTTATTCTTTCCTTCCCTTGACTCCCGGCCGGAACGAGTGGCGCAAACCACATCAATCAGCGTTGACAGGCTGAGCGGTTACACTGGTGAGCGATTCGCCGGTGACGCGCCCACATGGGCAAGCTGGTGCGAGGTGCTTGCACAGTGTCCCCGCGCCTCACGATCGGGGCTGAGAAGCCCCAGGCGCCCGGCCACTTGAGCACACCTGTCCGTACCAAGCATGTGAGAGGCGATCAGCCTGACCACCTTCAGAGAACTCGGCGTGCTGCCCGAGATCTGCGACGCACTAGACCGCGTCAACATCAAAGAGCCATTCCCGATCCAGGAGATGACGCTCCCTGTCGCGTTGATGGGCACCGACCTGATCGGTCAGGCCCGCACCGGCACCGGCAAGACGCTCGGCTTCGGGATCCCGTTGCTGCAGCGCACCATCTCTCCCGGCGAGCCCGACTACGAGGAGCTCGCCGCCCCCGGCAAGCCGCAGGCCCTGGTCGTCACCCCGACCCGTGAGCTGACCATCCAGGTCGCCAAGGACCTCGAGACCGCGTCCACCGTGCGTTCGGTCCGGATCCTGACGATCTACGGCGGCGTCGCGTACGACCCGCAGCTGGACGCACTCAAGAGCGGCGTCGACGTCGTCGTCGGTACGCCGGGACGCCTGCTGGACCTCGCGAACCGCGGCGTCCTCGACCTCGGCCACATCAAGGTCCTGGTCCTGGACGAGGCCGACGAGATGCTCGACCTCGGGTTCCTGCCCGACGTGGAACGCATCCTGCGCAAGACCCCCGAGCTCCGGCAGACAATGTTGTTCTCGGCAACGATGCCGTCGGCCGTGATCGGGCTGGCTCGCACCCACATGCGGCACCCGCTGAACATCCGGGCCGAGTCGCACGAAGACACCGAGATGGTGCCGACGACCGCGCAGTTCGTCTACCGGGCGCACGACCTGGACAAGCCCGAGGTGGTGGCCCGGATCCTGCAGGCCGAGGACCGCGGCCGGGTGATGATCTTCTGCCGGACCAAGCGCGAGGCTTCCCGCCTCACCGACGACCTGATGGACCGCGGGTTCAAGGCGGCCGCGATCCACGGCGACCTGAACCAGCAGGCCCGGGAGCGGGCGCTGACCAGGTTCCGCGGCGACAAGATCGACGTACTGATCTGTACCGACGTCGCGGCCCGCGGAATCGACGTCGAGGGCGTCACGCACGTCATCAACAACACCTGCCCCGAGGACGAGAAGGCCTACATCCACCGGATCGGCCGGACCGGTCGGGCCGGGGCGAGCGGGATCGCGGTCACGTTCGTCGACTGGCCGGATCTGACTCGCTGGAAGACCATCAACAAGGCGCTCGACCTGCCGTACGACGAGCCGCAGGAGATCTACTCCACGTCACCCGAGCTGTACCACGACCTCGGCATCCCGACCGAGGCGAAGGGCCGGATCAAGCCGGCCCGCGAGCCCGGCGCGGCCGCCGCCGACGAGCGGCCGGCGCGTAAGCGGACCGAGGGACGGGGTGAACGGCGTACCGAGCGGGGCGAACGGCGTACCGAGCAGGGCGACGGGGACGGCGACCGCGCAACCGCGCGGAAGCGGAGCCGGACGCGCAAGCGGACCCGGTCCGGTGAGACGGTCGAGGCGAAGTCCGAGTCCGACGTCACCACCAAGACCCAGGTGCCGCCGACCGCGGAGTCGTCCACCGAGGCAGCCGAGGCACCGGCGGTCGAGACCGCAACCGCTGAGCGCAAGCCGCGCAAGCGGACGCGGACCCGCAAGACGGCGGAGGCGCCGGCGGTCCAGCAGGCAGCGGCCGAGCGGGCAGTTGGCGAGCAGGCGGTAGGCGAGCAGGCCGTAGACGAGCGGGCGGCGGCCGAGCAGCCTGCTGCCGAGAAGAAGCCGGCGGTTCGGAAGCGGGCAGCTGCGAAGAAGGCGGCACCGGCGCCGGAGACGGCCCGGACGATGCCGCTGTTCAGCGCGCCGGAGTGACCGTTTCCGAACGGTGATCTGAAGTCCGCAACACCCAGCCCCTCGTGGCGCGTTCTAGGACGAATCCACGAGAGAGGGGCTGGGTGATGAGGCGAACCGCAGGGGTGGCGCTGGCAGGGGTAGGGCTGGCGGCGCTGGGTCTGGCGCTGCTGGTCGGGTGCGGAGCCAGTGGCAACGACAGCGCGACCACGAGTGAGGGCGCGGCGGCGCCCGTTCTGCCAGGAGACGCGGGCGGCAAGGTCGCGCCGCAGAAACCCGACGCGGCCAGTCAGGGTCAGGCCCAAGGTCAGGGCCAAAGTCAGGCTCAGCCGACCATCACGCGGGCGATCATCAAGACCGGCTCGCTCACGATCAAGGTCGACGACGTCGCCGCCACCCGGCAGAAGGCGATCACCGCGATCGCCGGCCTCGACGGACAGGTCGCGTCAGAGGACACCGGCGGCGACACCGACGGCAAGATCACGCAGGTCAACCTCGTACTCAAAGTCCCGACCAAGTCGTACGACGCCGCAATCGACCGGCTCTCCGCACTCGGCGACCGCCTCGAGATCCACCAGGAATCCACCGACGTCACCGAGCAGGTGGTCGACGTGGCGAGCCGGATCGAGTCCCAGCGCGCGAGCCTGGACCGGATGCGCGCGCTGATGGCGAAGGCCAATACGGTCGGCGAGGTCGTCTCGGTCGAGAGCGAGCTCACCCGCCGCGAAGCGGACCTCGAATCCCTGCTCGCCAAGCAGAAGAACCTCGCCCTGCAGACCGACCTCGCCACGCTCACCCTGACCGTGACCGGCAAGGGCGAGCCCGTCGCCGCACCGGATCCGGATCGCGGTTTCCTGGCTGGGCTCAAGAGCGGTTGGCACGCGTTCACCGCCACGTTCGTCGCGCTGGGGACGGCGCTCGGCGCGGTCCTGCCGTTCCTGATCGTGCTCGCGATCATCGGCGTACCGCTGTGGCGTTTCCGGCATCGCCTGCGTCGTCAGAGGAGCGACGCGGCCAAGGTCCTGTAAGCCTTCGCACCGGCCGAGGTCGGTGCGGTGGTGAGGATGGTCTCGCCGATCGCGGGCGCCTCCGCGAACCGGATCGACTTCGGAATGGCCGGCTGCAGGACGTCGAGCGAGTACGTGTCCGCGATCGCCGCCAGCACAGCGCGGGCATGTGTCGTGCGCCCGTCGTACAGGGTCGGCAGTACGCCGAGCGTCCGCAGGCTCGGGTTGGTCAGCACCTGGACGTCGTGGATCGTGTCAAGTAGTTGCCCCACGCCCCGATGTGCCAATGTCTCGCACTGCAAGGGAATCAGCACTTCGGATGCCGCGGAGAGCCCGTTCACCGTGAGCAGTCCGAGCGTCGGCGGGCAGTCCACGATGATCCAGTCGTACGACGCACTCAGCGGCCGGAGTGCGGTCCGGAGGAACTGCTCCGGACTGTTCTCCTGCGCAAGCCGCACCTCCGCTGTAGCCAGCTCGATCGTGGCCGGCAGCAGATCCGGCGCATCGTCGAACTCGACCAGCACGTCCGGCGCGGACACCTTCCCGAGCAGCACGTGGTGGAGCGACTTGTCGAGGTCCTCGGGATCGATGCCGAGCGAGAACGTCAGGCAGGCCTGCGGATCGAGATCGACCACGAGCACGCGTTGACCGAGCTCGCTCAGGGCAGCGCCGAGCGTCGCGACGGTGGTCGTCTTGGCCACGCCGCCTTTCTGGTTCGCGACCGCGAGTGTGCGAGGCACGCCGCCATTGTGCCGCACCGCCGAGCGGTTACCCTCAATACTTGTGAGTACGCCGCGCACGATGACGCTGCCCGACGGGGTGCACCCCGCGACACTCGAGACCGACCGTGGCTCGTTCGCCACGCTGATGGCCGTGCCGCAGATCGGTACGCCGCTCGGCACCGTGTTGCTCGTGCCCGGGTGGACCGGCAGCAAAGAGGACTTCACTCCGCTGGTGGACCACCTCTGCCGGTACGGATGGCGGACCGTGGCTGTCGACCAGCGTGGTCAGTACGAAACTCCGGGGTCGACCGAGCGTTCGGCGTACACGCTGGAAGAGTTCGGCGCCGACGTCGTGGCGATGAGCAAGGCGCTCGGCGGGTACAGCCAGCTGGTCGGGCACTCGTTCGGCGGCCTGGTCGCTCGCGAGGCCGTGCTGACCGACCCGTCGGTGTTCTCGACGATCACGCTGCTGTGCTCGGGTCCGGCCGCGTTCACGGACGAGGTGACGCTGCAGGGCCTGCAGATGCTCGCGTTCGGGTTGGACAACCTGCCGATCGAGCAGGTGTACGACCTGAAGCTCGAGCACGACGTGAAGAATCCTGGGTACGTGCCGCCGCCGGAGGAGATCGGGGCGTTCCTGCGGAAGCGCTTCACGACCAACAACCCCGTCAGCCTCGCCGAGATCACCCGGCGGTTGATGGATTCCGAGGACAAGACCGATCGGCTGGCGAAGTCCGGCGTCCGCGCTCAGGTCGTGTACGGCGCCACCGACGACGGCTGGCCAATCACGGTGCAGCGCGCGATGGCGGAGACGCTGGGCGTCGAGGCGCAGGTCGTGCCCGATGCCGGTCACTCACCAGCGATCGAGCGGCCGGCCGCGACCGCCCGGCTGCTGGTCGACTTCTTCCACGACCGGTCGCAGTTCGACAACCTGGTCTAGCTCCGATGACTCGGTCTGGCTCGTTCAGCGGGTGGGCTTGACTGAGACGGTGAGCTGGAGGTTGTCCAGGCCGGCTGGGGTGAGCGCGGTTTTCAGGGCCTCGTCATACACGAGGGCGCCGATGGTCACCTTGTCGATGTCGGCCTCGCTCGCGGCGTAGACACCGAGGTTCTTCGGCATCAGGGCGCCGGCCGCGGTGATGATGCGGCTGAGGTCGGTCTGGCTCAGTTTGACCTGGTGGATGCAGAGGTTGCCGTCGTACACCTGCTGGAACGCTCTGCGGAAGGTCGCGAGGCTGCCGTGCGCGACGCCGACCGTGTACACCTCAGGCTCGCCGGGGAGGTGGCCGCTCGGGTAGAGCAGCCGAGGCTCGGAGGCCTGGTCCTTGTGGGCGTCGATGAACCTCGCGACCGCGACCTTGTCGATATTGTTCGGCGCGGTCTTCCACCCGCTGGCGGGTGTGGGGCACGGCACCTGGTCCGGCGACGGATGCCCTTCGAGCGAGGTCGACTCGGCTTGCGGCACGGTCTGGTCCGTGACCTCGATCGTCCGGTGCGTCCAGGTCCCGGTCAGAGTGGTGTAGCCGACGCGAACACCTTGGATCGTCTCGGCCACTCCGAGCCTGCCGGGGTCGAATCCCTTCAACGTCACGGCATACTGCGCCGGGCACGTCGGTGCCGCCTCCGGCCCGACCTGCGCGATCACCGGCTGCGGCACCGGCGCGCAGAGGATCGGCTCCCGACCGGGCGCGATGATCACCTGCCCGGCCGCCTGGACCCGATCGCCGTCGCGGACCAGCAGTTCGTCGTTCGGCATCTGGTTGCCTGAGGCAAACGCCTGCTCGGCGGCGCCGCTGGATCCGTCCGGAAGAACGACCACCGCGGCAGAACCCACCAACGCAACACCCGCAGCAACCAACGCCGGCACCCACCGCCGCGGCCCGCCACCCGTCGAATCCATTGCGCTCCCCTGCACCCGTCGCGTCCTTACCAGCATTTCAACGACCCCACCACCCCCAAGTCACACCCACCACCATTCCGCAACCAACCCGAGTTATCCACAGATCCCAAACCCACCCCACAACCCCACTCCAACTCCCTACCGTCAAAGAAGACGAAGGGAGCCCCATGCCACCCGCCCCAGACCCCACCACCCTCCACCAAGCCTTCACCACCACCCACCCCCTCGACTGGGGCCCCAACGCCCTCAGCGCCGCCGACATCGCGAATCTGCACGGAACAAAAGCGACCAGGAAGAGCCTCCAGTTACTCGAGCGCGCGGCCGCGATCGAGCCGCAGATAACATCCCAGTTCCTCGCCGCTGTCCCGCCCACGGCCTCGCCGTACCACCTGGACCGAAGAGTCAAGTCCCCTGAGTCCTTGGCCCGTAAGCTCCGGAACGAGCAAGGGACGGACGTTCGAGGGTCAGTCGACGATCTGCTCCGGTTCACGGTGCTGACGGCAACTCCGGACGAGCTCGTCACAGCAGCGCTGCAGACCGTGGACAAGCTGACCGGCAGCGGGTGGCGGGTCACCTTCGCGGTGCACTCCTACTCGGACGGCTCGCGGTACAAAGGTATTCACGCGTACCTGAAGACACCGGACAGCCCGCGGATCGAGGTTCAGGTGCACTCGGTCGCGTCTATCCAGGTCAAGGAGCTGACGACTCCGTGGTACGAGGTGGAGCGCAGCAGACATGCCACCGACGACGAGCGCGGAGAAGCCCGCCGGAAGTGCGTCGAGGCGTCCGCGCAACTGGAGCCACCGCCAGGAATCGACCACCTGGCGTCGCTTGGCGGGCGGCCAGTCGCGGTCCACAACTACAGTGATTCCCGACAGAAGGCGTCAGCGCTGGGGAACGACAGCCCTAGAGACAACCTGACGGCGCAAGGTGTCAAGCCGAAGTCAGGCCTCAACAAGAACGATGGGATAGCGCGATGAATCTCTTTCTGGTGACACAGGACGAGCGGCTTGTCTGGGTTGCCGCGTTGGCGAACGAGCACATGTATTCGTACGTCGCCAACACCGGCAAGTTCCACGACAACAATGCCCTGCGCAACGACTACTACATCGACCAACGTCTCAGTTACGAGGAGATCGGCAGCGCCGAGGCACGGCGGTTGATCGACCAAGGCGTCGGCACCCTCAACGAAGAAGACCACCCCGACGCCCTCGAAGAATGGCGCGCCGACCCCAAGCCGCTCGACCCTGCGGACGTTCTGTCCATCGCTGCCGGATATCACCGCTGAGTGGTTGGGGTGGAGCGGATTCGGGTGGGGTGTTTTCCGGTGCCGGGGTTGTTGATGGTTTCTGGGAATCCTGGGGCTTGGGATCAGTTGCGGGGGTTCGCTCGGTTGCAGGTGGTGGAGGCCGAGGCGGCGTTGGGGGTGCTCGACGAGCGGTTGGCGGGTGCGTCGTCGCGGGGCGAGCGGGTGGCGGCGTTCGAGGCGGCGTACCGCCATGTTGCCGAGTGGCGGTATGAGGTGGCGGCGGAGGGGAAGTGGACCCGGCCGGGAGCGCGTGCGGAGGATGTGAGGACGCCGCTCGGGCTCGGGATGGGGTACAGGGTGACGCCGGACAACTGGCTTCCCGACCGGGATTCACCGGCGTTCAAGGTGCTGAAGAGGCTGGAGAAGGTCGCTCTGGAACGCCTCGACGGGAGCCGCGGGTTGCAGAACCGGGTCACGCTGCGGACCGGGCGCCGCATCAACGGGAACACGATTCAGTACATCCCACACCGGTCGGAAGACAGCAGCGCACCGCGAGGCGAGGATGATAGCGCAGCGCGAGGCGAGGTGAGGACGATCACCGCCGAGCCCGATGACCGCGACATGCTGCGGCGGGCGTCGTTCGAGGCGTTGGCCGAGCTCGAGGAGGCACGGGCCGGCGACGGGACCGACCCGACGGATCCCGAGCAGCGCCAGGCGTTCGTGGATGCGGCGTACTTCATGATCCAGGGGCCGGAGTTCAAACGGGGCAGCGACGCGATCATGCGGACGTTCATCGTCGCCGCGCACACCCGCGTGTTCGGTGTCGCGCCGGTGTTGCCGCAGGCAATCGACCTGGACGGAATGGTCCGCGGGCAGGAAGGTTTCAGCCGGGTCATGCACGACCAGCTGCGGCTGCTCCCGACGGCGGAGGAACCAAACCGCGCCGCCACCGGATCCAGCCGGGCGCCGCGGGCGACCGCCGTACGCAAGACCGGTGAGATCACGCGCTAGGGCTCGGGGTGTAGAGCTGGGTGATGACGGATTCGATGGTGGGTTCGGCTACTGAGAGGTCGACCAAGGGGTAGTTGGCGGCTATCTGGGACAACAGCGGCGCCGCGCTGGTGGTGGGTGGGAAGGTCAGGTGCTGGCGGGGGCCGTCGACCTTGATGACGGTGGCGCCGTCGACGGTGATGGGTGGGAGGGACGTCGCCAGGTCGACGACCAGGGTGCGAGGTGCGGATTGGCTCGCGCGCAGGCCGTCCAGGGTGCCGTCGAAGATCTGGTGGCCGTGGTCGATCACCATCACGCGGGTGCAGAGGGCCTCGATGTCGTCGAGGTCGTGGGTGGTGAGGATGACCGTCGTCCGGCGGTCCGCGTTGACCTGCCCCAGGAACTCGCGAAGCCGCGCCTTGCTGATCACGTCGAGCCCGATCGTCGGCTCGTCGAGATAGACGATCTCGGGATCGTGCAGCAGCGCCGCGGCGATATCGCCCCGCATCCGTTGCCCCAAGGAGAGTTGACGGACCGGGACATCCAGCAGATCACCCAGGTCCAACAGTTCCACGAAGGTCGCGAGATTCTCCCGGTGCCGTGCGAGGGGAACGTCGTACATCTTCTGCAGTACGGCGAACGAGTCCTTCAACGGTAGGTCCCACCACAGCGTGGTGCGCTGCCCGAAGACCACCCCGATCCGCTTGGCCAGCTTCAACCGGTGCCGCAACGGATCCACCCCGGCGACCCGGATCGAACCACTGGACGGGACCAGGATGCCCGTCAGCATCTTGATCGTGGTCGACTTCCCGGCGCCGTTCGGGCCGATGTAGCCCATCACCTCCCCCGGCTCGACGCTGAACGACAACCCGTCCACCGCACGCACCTCTCGACGCGTACGGCGGAATCCGTTCCGCGACGTCACCGTGAAAGCACGCGAAACGTCCGACAACTCGATGACTGGCACGAGAAACTCAGCTCCCTGTACTGCGATAGCGACGAAGACCGCCTCGCCACGCCAGCGACGCCAGCGCGACCATCACGACGGCGACCACCGGGGACAACAGGCCGATCCAGGACGGCAGGCCCAACGGGGCCGGCTTACCCAGCAGATACAGCACCGGGTAATAGTTGACGAAGGCAATCGGTACGACGAACGTGACCGCGCGAACGATCTCCTTGCCGAAGACCGACAACGGGTACTGGGTCAGCGTCTGACCGCCGTACGTGAACGAGTTGGCCAGCTCGGCCGAGTCCACCGAGACGAACTGGAACGCGGCACCCAGCACGAAGATCGCGCCGAAGATGACCGACCCGGCGACCATCGACACCACCAACATGATGCCCCGGGCAACGGTCCAGTCGATGTCGAGATGCGCGAACGCGAACGCCAGCACGACTCCGGCCTGGAACGGCCGCCCGAGCCGGCGCAGCGCGAACCCGTCCGCGGCCGTCTGCAGGAACGCCGGCACCGGCCGGATCATGTAGACGTCGAGCGTCCCGGTCCGGATCCGTTCACCGACGCGCTCGATCGATCCGGTGAACAGGTCGGCGAGCCCCAACGTCATCGAGGCCGTTGCGTAGAGCAACGCCATCTCCCCGAGCGTGAACCCACCGAACGACGTGATGTGGCTGAACATCAGGACGACGGCAACGAAGTCGGTCACGGTGATCAGCATCGAGCTGACCAGCATCAGCACGAACGACAACGGGTACGCCAGCGACGACCGGATCCACATCACGATCAACATCCAGTACTGCGCGGGCGCCCGCCTGACGCGCTCGACGATCTCAGCCACCCTGGATCACCACCTTCCGGGTCGCCAGCGCGGTCAGGAGCTGACCGCCGAGCAGGAGCACCACGATCCAGCCCAGCTGGAACGCCAACGCCGCGCCGACACCACCCGGATTGCGGCCCAGCCAGATGTCGATCGGCACCTGCAGCGTCGCCGCCCACGGCGTCGCCCGCGCGAACTCACCGATCCAGCCCGGGAACACCACCAGCGGCAGGATCGTCCCGGAGAAGAACAGCGACAGCACCAACACCATCTGCTCCATCCCGCGCGAGTCGGTGATCCAGAACCCGGACAACGCGACCAGGTACCGGATGCCGAAGCTGACCAGGATCCCGAGGACCAGCCCGATCGCGACCGCGAGCCACGTGAGCACACCGGAAGGGAACTTGAGGTCGAACGCCAGCGCGCCGACCAGCAGCGGCGCCCCACCACGGACCAGCAACTGGAACATCGCGCGGCCGAGATCGACCGACAACCACCACAGCATCAGCCGCGTCGGCCGGTACAGATCCACCGCGATCTCACCGCTGCGGACCCGCTCCCCCAGCTCGATCGTGGTGGTCGCGCCGAAGATCCCGATCGGCATCAGCAACCCCTGCTGCAACCACACGAACGTGAGCGCGTCGGAGACGTCGTACCCGCCGAGACCGGGTCGCTCGTGCCACAGGGTCAGATAGACACCGCACAGGATGAACCCGAACACGGTATTGGTGAACGCACCGGACGCAGTGGCGATCCGGTACGTCGAGAACCGGCGGAACGACCGTACGGCGATCGCCCAATAGACGCCCACGGCAACCTCCTCTCTTCTTCGAGGTGGTGTCCGAGGCCCCAGCGGCACGCAGAACTGCCCCGAATCCTGAGGACCCGGGGGGTTCGGACACCACTGTTGGCAGGCATGGGGAACCCCACACCGTTGTCAAGGAAGAGATGGGACGCTACAGCGGCAATCGACAGCCCGTCAACCGGATTAACCGGCCCGGGCGCGGGACCCCTCAGACCCGCGCCCGGGCCGGTGCATCGGTACCCCCTGAATCAGAACGCGTCGGCCGTCAGCAGCGCGGCCAGGTGGGTGGCGAACGGCACCGGATGGCTCGCGTACCCGCCGTGCCCGCCCGGGAACATCACCACCGGCCAGCCGAGCTGTTCGGCGATCACCTCGATCGGTCCGCCGGCCAGCTGGTCGCCCGAGAGCAGCCCGGCGGCGGGGATGATCCGATCGGCGACGGCCTTCAGCGCATCCAGATCCGGCTGGTACCGGGTGAACGCCAACAGCTTGTGCGCGTAGAAGGTGCCGGCATTGGCCTGCATCCGCTCGGCCGGCTCGCGGTACTCCGGCAGCAGATCCTCGATCGGCGGCATCGCGTCGTCGCTGAGACCGGCGCCGTTCATGAACAGGATGTCGGCGGCGGCGACCCCATCCGTGACGTAGGTGTCGTACACGTCCTGGAAGAACGCCCTCAGCTCCGACGGATCCGGGTACACCTCGACGCACGGCGGCTCGTGGGCGATCAGGGTCCGGACCCGGTCCGGGTGGCGGGTGATCAGCTCGAGCCCGGTGATCGCGCCCGAACTGGTGCCGAAGACGTACGCCGGTTCGTCACCGGCGACCTCGTTGATCAGCGCGAGCGCATCCTCGGCGGCCTGCTCGACCCGCTCGTCGGCGGGTGCACCGTCGTACCGGCTCCTGGAGTTCCCGCGCGGGTCGTAGGCCACCACCGTGTACGACGCCCCGAGCTGGCCGACGATCCCGTCGAAGATCCCCGCGTCCGTCCCACCGCCCGCGATCAGCAACAGCACCGGCCCCGACCCGGTCACCTCGAAGTGCAGGGTCGCCCCCGGCACCGCCAGCTTGTTCACAGTCTTCGCACCCATCAGGCAGCCCCTTTCGTTGCCCTCACTCTCCAATCCGCCGCTGGCATCCCGCGCACATCCCGCTGGCACCAGAGGTCAGCTGGCGTCTTCCATCGGGATCGGGGCCGAGTCGTCGAGGCCGGCCCAGGGGTCGCGGGGTGGGGATTCGCGGCGGCCCTGGGGGCAGATGCGGGCGAAGTCGCACCAGCCGCAGAGGGCTGAGGGCTCCGGCGGGAAGGCTTCGTCGGCTTCGGCGGGGGTGAGGCCCTCGCGCCAGCGGGCCTCGGCGGCGGCCGCGTCATCGGCCATCGACTCGGCTCGGCGTTGGTGCCTGGCCAGCGACTCGTCGTCGTGGTCGGCTGCGGCGACTGTGTTGGTCGGCAGGTGGTGCAGCTCGACCCGCGTGCACGGCTTGTGCAGGACGCGACGGGCGCCGAGCACGTACAGCGCCATCGCCAGCGATGCCCGGGCGTCGGTCGAGGTCAGTGGCCGACGGCCGGTCTTGTAGTCGACGATCGCCAGCTCGGTCCCACCGCTCCCGTCGCGGGTCGGGCGTTCGTCGATCCGGTCGACCCGGCCACGCAGCGACGCCCGCTCGGTGGTGAAGGCGACCGTACGCTCGACGCCGCGTGGTTCGTAGTACGGATCGCTGTCGCGCAGGTAGCCCAGCACCATCTCGGTCGACCGTTCCCGCCAGTCGAGCGACTGCTGCTCGTCCCGGAATCCCTCGCTGCGCCAGCTCGACCGCATCTTGGCGACGACTTCGTCCGGCGTACGGCGGGCTGCCGGCCAGCGACCGAAGAAGTCGGCGAGCACCTCGTGGACGATCGCACCGACCGTGTTGTGCGCCCAGGGCGGACCCTTCGGCGGCCGCGGCGTCTCGAGGTAGGTGTAGCGGTACTTGCGCTTGCAGTCCGCGAAGTTGAGCAGCTTGGTCGGCGTCGCCACGAACAACCGCGTCGGCATCCCGGGAAGCACGTCAGCCCGCCTTGATGAAGTCCGTGACCGCATCCGCGACCAGCTGAACCGCGATCGCGCTCAGCAGCAGACCGGCGATCCGCGTGACGAGCAGTACGCCGTTCTCGCCCAGAATCCGCATGATCACGCCGGAGAACCGCAGCGTCAGCCACATCACCAGGTGGATGGCGATGATGCCGACCGAGATCGCGACCACATCCGGCAGCGACCCGTTGGCCCGCTGCACGAACACCATCGTGGCGACGATCGCGCCCGGCCCGGCGAGCAACGGCGTACCGAGGGGGACGAAGGCGATGTTCACGTTCTTGGTCTGGACCGGGTCCTCGGCGGTGTCGGTCAGCAACTGCAGCGCGATCAGGAGGAGCAGCAGACCGCCCGCACACTGCAGCGCCGGCAGCGTGATGCCGAGGTGGTGCAGGATCTGCTGCCCGAACGCCGCGAACACGACGATCACCCCGAACGCCACCAGCACGGCCTGCCACGCGGCCTTCTTCCGGACCGCGCGGGACTGCCCGGCGGTCAGCGAGATGAAGACCGGCACGGTGCCCGGAGGGTCCATGATCACGAACAGCGTGACGATGACCTCCGTGAACAGCCCGAGGTTGATGACATGGTTCACGGCAGGTAGGCCTCGGGCACCTGAGCGTCGGGGGCGGCGGACGCGTTCTTCTTCGCGACCTCGAGGAGCCGCTCGAACTGCTCCGGCTCGGTGGTGTTCACCCCGAGGTCGTGGTCGATCTTGCCGACACCGTGGTGGTCGCTCGAGCCGGTGTAGATGATGCCGAGATCCTGCGCGATCGCACGCAACGCCGTCCGCGACTGCGGCGAATGGTCCTGGTGGTCGACCTCGATACCGCCCAGCCCGTGGTCCTCGACCAGGCGGCCGATGGTCTCCTCGGTCATCACCTTGTAGCTCGACCGGCCCCACGGGTGCGCGATCACGGGTACGCCGCCGGCCGCGCGGACCAGGTCGATCGCGTGGCCGGGGTCGAGCGCGTAATGCGGAACATGACCGGCCCTGCCGTCGGCGAGGAACCGGTCGAAGGCTTCGGTCCGGTTCGCCACGGTGCCGTTGGCGACCAGCGCGTCGGCCACGTGGGGGCGACCCACAGACGGCGTACCGGTCGCTTGGGCGAGCACCTCGTCGACGGTCAGCGGTACGCCGATGCTGTTGAGGCGGGCCACGATCGTCGGGATGCGGTCGGTGCGGCCGTCGCGGACCACCTTGAGGTCGTCGGCGAGCGGCGGGTACGACGGATCCGGCAGGTACGCGAGCAGGTGGACGCTGATCCCGCTCAGCTTGCACGAGATCTCGATACCGGGGACGAACCCGACCCCGAGGTCCTCCGCCGCGCGCCGGCCCTCCGCCCAGCCGTCGGCCGTGTCGTGGTCGGTGAGCGCGATCACATCGAGACCCGCCTGCGCCGCGTGCGCGATCAGGACGTCCACCGGGTCGGTGCCGTCCGAGCGGTTCGAGTGGGTGTGCAGATCGATACGCACGAGCGGTCCGGATCCCTTCGAAAGGCCTGCTGTCACCGCTGATGCTATCCGCGTTCACGCTTCGGACCTGGCACTTATCCCCAGAACGCCTATCCTCGGCTGGCATGGAGGCGCGGCGGGTCGATTGTGTGGGTGCTCTGGTGTACGACGAGGAGCACCGGTTGCTCGTGGTCCGGAGGGGTAACGAACCCGGGCGTGGGCTGTGGGCCATCCCGGGTGGACGGGTCGAGCCGGGTGAGGACGATCCGGCGGCGGTTGCGCGGGAGGTCGCGGAGGAGACCGGCCTGACCGTGGCGGTCGGCTCGTTGGTCGGCGAGGTTGAACGGTCGGGGCCGGCTGGGCAGCTCTATGTGATTCGCGACTACGAGGCCACGGCTGTGGGTGGCACGCTCACTCCTGGTGACGATGCGACCGACGCCAAGTTCGTCACCCGGTCCGAGTTCCTGACGCTCCCCACGACGACGCTGCTGGTGTCGACGCTGGAGCAGTGGAACGCGCTGCCGGGTTAGCAGGTGCTCAGGGGGACCCGGCCGGTGGCGAAGGCTGTTGGGGTGACGTGCATGAGCGCACGGAAGTCCGCGATCAGGTGCGATTGGTCGGTGTAGCCGGCGCCCGCGGCTGTGTCGGACCACGAGTCCGGTGCCTGGCTGATCACGCCTCGGACCCTTGTGATCCTGGCGAAGTGCTTGGGTGAGACGCCGACGGCCTGACGGAAGATCCGCCGCAGATACCGATCGCTCACCCCGAGTCGCGTAGCCGCCGTCCGCACGCTTCCGGTCGCCAACTCCTTGGCGGCCGCACCCACCAGGTCGAACCGCTCCGGCACCCGCCGCGGCAACCGCGCCACCAGGTAGTCGCCCAACACCTCGACCCCCACCTCCGGCCGGTCGGCGTACCGCATCAACCGCTCCCCCAACTCCACCGCCGACGGCCCACACAGCTCACTCAACGGCACCACCCGATCAACCAGCTCATCCGCCCCAACCCCCAGCAACGGCATCGCCCACCCAGCCCGAACCCGCAACCGAACACACACCGGCAGCTCCTTACTCAAGTGATAAGCCGCCGTAGTCCGAGCCCCCGCAACCAACACATCACTAACCCCTCTCCCCGTAACCCGCCAAACCACCGAAGTAGCCCCATCAGGCACCAACACCGTCACCCCGCGACGCTCCACCACACCAACCTCGCCGGGAGCCGAGGCCCCAACGCCCCTCGCATCACCTGCGCCGCCCTCGCTCCCCGGCCTCCCCGCGCCCGCGCCGCGGGCGCGGGTTGTTTGGAGGGTGATGTCTTCGATCCACGGGTCGAGGGTGTGCACGCTTCGAGAGTAGCCAGCGCGATCGGGCAGCCGTAGTTCCGAAAGTTCCTATTCGTGCGCGGGGGCCGGCGCTCAGGGTGGGGGCATGATTCTGGTGACGGGTGCTTCGGGCACCATCGGACGTGAGGTTGTTCGTCAGCTCGTCGAGCGTGGCAGCCCGGTCCGCGGGATGACGCGAGATCCGGCCCGCCTGCCGGGAATCCCCGCGGTGCAAGGCGATTTCGAGGATCAGGAGTCCTTGCACCGGGCAACCGATGGTGCGACCGCCGTCTTTCTGCTCAGCGCGCCCGGACCGCGCGTCCCGGATCACGATCGCGCCATGATCCGAGCCGCGGTGGACAACGGCGTACGGAAGATCGTGAAATTGTCGGCCGTCGGCAGCACCGACGAGGGGATGCCTGGGAACTGGCACGCCGCCGGTGAGCGGGCGCTGCGGGAGAGCGGTCTGGCCTGGACGATCCTGCGGCCGACGGGGTTCGCCTCGAACACATTCCACTGGTTGCAGGCAATCAAGGCGGGTGACCCGATCCCCAACCGGACCGGATCAGGCGTACACGCCTTCGTCGACCCGCGTGACGTGGCCGCCGTCGCGGTCGAGGCGTTGTTGTCGGCAGACCATGACGGCCAGCTCTACACGCTGACCGGACCCGAGCTGTTGAGCGTGCCGGACCAGGTGGCGCAGCTCTCCGACGTACTCGGACGTCCGTTGACGGTGACCGACGTACCTCCCGAAGTTGCCGCTGGGCAGCTGCGTGCCGCCGGGTACGACGAGGCGGTGATCGCGGTCGCGCTCCGGGGCGCCGAGCTGATCCGCAGCGGCGGCGCGAAGGTCATCACCACCGATGTCGAACGCGTACTCGGCCGCCCCTCCGGCACCTACCGCGCCTGGCTGAAAACCCATCGCGCCGCCTTCGACTGATCCGCGAGACTGGCGGGATGGAGGACCCCGAGCTGATCCGCGCGATCGAGGACAACGCGGCCGAGTTGCTGATGGCGATGGGCGGTGCCGGCGGCGGACAGCAGCGGGAGACACCGGAGGTCCGATGGACGATCGGCGGATCCCCGCTCGACTACCACAACGCAGTGGTCGAGGCCGACCTCCACGACCCCGACGCGGTGATCGCTGAATCCCTTACCGAGTTGAGGAATCGGGGACTCCCCGGCTGCTGGCATGTCGGCCCTTCGATGCGTCCGGCCGACCTCGGCAAGCGGCTGACCGCGGCCGGCTTCACGTACGGCGGCAGCGAACCAGGGATGGCCGTCCGGATCCCGGAGCTGATCCCGCCGACCGTCGTACCCGGTCTCGAGATCACCCGCGTCATCGACGACGAGACCCTGGCGGTCTGGGAGAAGACGCTCGGCCGCGGTTTCGGTGAGGGCGAGAAGGAAGCGCGCTGGGTCGCGTCCGTCTACCGCAAGCTCGGGTACGGCGATCCGTGGCGCCACTACCTCGGTTGGATCGACGGTGCTGCGGTTGCGACCACAACAGTCTTCCTCGGCGCGGGCGTTGCCGGCGTGTACTTCGTGATGACGGTCCCGGCGGCGCGGGATCGGCGCCGCCATCACGTACGCCGCCCTCCGCGATGCCGAGGCGGTCGCGGAGTACGGCGTACTGGGGTCGTCGTCGGCCGGGCGACCGGTGTACGCGCGGCTCGGGTTCCGCGAGTACTGCACGATCGAGCTTTACGAGTGGGCTCCGACGGGCTGAGCCACGCCGGACGTGACCGCGGTGCGCTCGCGCAGGAGCAGGAACGCGTCGAAGAGCATGATCACGGCAGTCAGCCCGTGCACACCGAGCGCGGTGGCCGCGGGACCACTGTGGGAGAACACGGTGATCATGTCGGTGATCGGGATGACCGCCGAGATCGCCATCAGGACGCCGGTCGCACGCCGCTGGCGGAGCGCGAACAGCGCCAGCAGGTTGAGCCCGAGGACGATGTCCCGGATCCCCTTCACCGCGAAGTACCCGGCCGCGATGCCGGTCGGATAGGGGTCGATCCCGAATCCGGCGGCGGCGATGTGCCCGGCGAACAGGAACTCGGTGCCGAACGTGAGCGGGAAGATGCCGAGCAGGACGGTCAGGACGGTGGTGAAGCGGCGCATCGCGATCTCCAAAGGTAGTGTCTAGCATCGCTAACTTTCCTAGCGACGCTAACACTGCCATCGCTAGATTGTCTAGCGGTGCTAACCTCTGGTCTATGCCGACCCAGTCACGCCGGGAGCGGGCTCGCGAGGAGCGCCGCGACCTGATCGTCCGTACCGCCCGGGAGCTCGCCGAGGCCGACGGCTGGGACGCCGTCACCACCCGCCGCCTGGCCGAAGCGGTCGACTACAGCCAGCCCGTCCTCTACGGCCACTTCGCCAACATGGACGCCATCGCCGGCGCGGTCGCCCTCGACGGCATCATCGAGCTGACCGCAGTCCTGCGAAAAGCCCGCAGGAAAGACGGTCTGCCCGGCCTGGCCACGGCGTACCTGACCTACGCCGCCGACCACCCAGCCGTCTACGAAGCCATGTTCGTCCGCCACACCGACCTGGTCTTCGGCCAGGCCGACTCCCCCGAACCCCTCAAGGCAGCCTTCGCCGAAATCGCCGCCGCCGTCGAGCCCTTCACCCACGCGGACCCGGAAACCGCCACCGAAGTCTTCTGGAGCGCCCTCCACGGCCAAGCAACCCTCACCACCAACCACCGCCTCCGCCCCACCCACACAGAAGCCCGAGCCGCCCTCCTGGTAGCCCTCTTCGCCCACTAAGCGCCTTTCCGGAAACAATCGCGTGAATATCGACCAGAATGTTCCGGAAAGCGAGTTATCCACAGGGGCGGACGCGGCGCGAGCGGAAATCCGCGAGGCTGGTGGGGGTGGAATGGTGGTGGCGGGAGCGGCTCGCAGCTGAGGGGATCGAGGCGCTGATCCAGGTCCAGAACCGGATCGTGAGCCGCGTCCAGTTGCTCGCCGGAGGGTGGTCCGAGGCCCGGGTCGGCGGACGGCTACGGACGAGACGCTGGCAGGCGATTCATCCCGGCGTGTATGCCACGCACACAGGTCCCATCGGGTACGACGAACGCCTGCTGGCCGCACTGCTCTACGCGGGACCGGAAGCGGCCTGGAGTCATCACACCGCTGCAGAGCAACTCGGCCTGATCAAGTCAGACCCGAAGCGCCCGGTGCATGTGGTCATCCCGGAATCCCGAAGGGTCAAGGCACAACGTGACCTCGTGATCCACCGGGACGAGCACTGGGCTGATCGGCTGGCTGTGGTTGTCCCGCCACGCCGGACGGCGGCGCACGCGGTGCTGGACATCGTGGGCAGCTCATCATCCCCGGAGCACGCGGCCGCGGTGATCGCGGAGGCCTGTCAAAGCGGCCGAGTTGGTCCGGCGGAGCTCGAGGAGGCGCTGGTGGACCGACCGCGGCTGCGGCACCGGCGCGTCCTGCGGCCGATCATCGCGGATGTCGCCGCGGGTTCGCATTCGCTCCTCGAGCTCCAGTACCTGCGCGATGTCGAGCGTCGGCACGGAATTCCGCCCGGTCTGCGGCAGCGGGCGGTGGACCGGGAATTCACCGACGTCTTCTACCCGGGATTCGGTCTCGTCGTCGAGCTCGACGGACGATTGCACCTCGCACCCCGGCAGCGCTGGCGCGACCTCGATCGCGACAACCGGGCGACGCTGAGGGCGGAGTCGACGTTGCGCTACGGGTGGGTCGACATCACGTCCCGTCCCTGTGCGGCCGCCGTACAGGTCGTCGACGTCCTCCGCCGCACCACCCCCACCCTGACTGCCCACCCCTGCGCCCCCGGCTGCCCAGTCCAGTGAGCTTTCCGGAAGCTTTTGCGCGAATATCGCGGTTTTTGTTCCGGAAAGGTTAGTTGTTCCAGTGGTGGATGGCGGGGGAGCCTCGCTCCCAGCCCAGGACTGAGATGGTGGCGGTGTTGAGGACGAAGTGGCGGCCTTCGGTGACGTCGAGTTCCAGCCAGCGGGCCGTCAGGGCCCGGAGGGCGTGGGAGTGGCCGAAGACGAGGACGTCGCCGGGTACGGCGGCGATCTTGGCGTTCACGCGGTCGAGGCGGGCCGCGACCTGGGCGGGGGTTTCGCCGTTGGGTACAGGGTCGGCCCAGACCGTCCAGCCAGGCACGGTCTTGCGGATCTCCGCGGTGGTGATGCCCTCGTAGTCCCCGTAGTCCCACTCGACCAGGTCGTCGTCGACCTCGGCGTCCGGGAAGCCCGCGAGCTCCGCCGTACGACGGGCTCGTTGGCGCGGCGAGGTCAGGACCAGGTCGAACTTCTCCGCTGCCAGCCGCTGCTTCAGACCCGTGGCGACGCGTTCGCCGTCGGGCGTCAGCGGCAGGTCGGTGACGGACGTATGCCGGCCCGACTTGCTCCACTCTGTCTCGCCGTGCCGGACGAGGAAGAGCTTGTCTTCGCGTTCGTGTGTGGTCACACCTCCATCTTCGCAAATCGACCGGCACAGCTTTCGGCGCATCGTCGCGGATCGGGGCCGAGGTCTTGACCGATGCACCCGGAACAGGGCAGGGTCGAAAACTGTAAGCGCTTCCACTTCGACCTCCAGGAGCGAGCACGTGGCATCCGGAAGCACCGGCCGGCCGGCGACGATCTACGACGTCGCGGCCCTGGCGAAGCTGTCCATCGCGACGGTTTCGCGTGTCCTGCAAGGGACTGGACCGGTTTCGGCGAAGGCGCGAGCGCGGGTCGACCAGGCGGCGCAGGAGCTCAACTACGTACCGCTGCGCGCCGCCCGCAGCCTGGCGGTGCAACGACATGAGGCGCACGGGCTCGTGCTGCCCGACCTGGCCGGCCCGTTCTACGGCGACCTGCTGATGGGGTACGAGCGCTGGGCCGGCGAACACGGGCAGAGCGTCGTCATCACCGTCACCCACGGGAACGCCGATCCCCGTCGCAGTGTCCGCGACCTGGCCGGGCGGGTCGACGGGATCGTTGTCCACGGCAACGCTCTGGATCTGCCGACGATCCAGGGTTTGCGCAAGGCTGGGGTGCCGTTGGTGCTGATCGCACATCCGCCGGTCACCGGGTGTGATTCGGTCCGGAGCGAGAGCGCGGCGAGTGCCGAGCAGCTCACCACCCGCCTGCTCGACCACGGCCGCACCAGCTTGCTCTTCGTCGGTGATCCAGCCAGCTCGTACGACGTCTCCGAGCGGTACGCCGGATTCGCCAAAGCCCACGAGAAGCGGGGTCTGCCGGTCCCGAAGCCGGAGCGGGTCCCCCTCACCGAAGAAGCCGGCGCGGCCGTCGCCGAGATGGTGCTGCAGGCAACAAATCCCCGATCGGCCCACGCTACGCGCGAACCGATCGGGAAAAAGACAACGGCAGAACACCCCAGGGGTGCCGGACGGGCAGCTGAGGTGGGGCTGGGAGCCGACGGGTGGGCCGATGGGTTGGTTTGTGCTAACGACGAGTTGGCGCTGGCGGTGATTCAGGGGTTGCTGGCTGCGGGTGTCGACGTACCTGGGGACGTTGTGGTGACGGGGTGGGACGACGTGATGGCGGCTCGGTATGTGTCGCCGGGGTTGACGACCGTGCGGCAGCCGATGGCCGAGTTGGGGCGGACCGCGGCGCAACGGCTGCACGAGCGGGTGACCGGGGAACGGTCGCGAGCGCGGAACGACGTACTGGCGACAGAGCTTGTGCTGCGGGACAGCTGCGGCACCAGGTAAATCACAACCGGGGGATGCATGCAGTAACCAAGTGAGGAGACAACACACAATGTTCACCCACAGCATCCGTCGCCGGCTTCTGATCGGCAGCGCTGCGCTCACAGCCACAGCTCTGGCACTCGCCGGGTGCGGCCGCTCGAGCAACTCCCCCGATGCGGGTTCACAAGCGACGACGACGGTCAGCAACGGACCCGCGACCGGGAACCTCACGGTCTGGGCGATGGGCGCCGAAGGCGAGAACCTGCCCAAACTGCTCGACCAGTTCCAGCAGGAGAACCCGGGCGTGAAGGTGACCGTCACGCCGATCCCGTGGGACGCCGCGCACAACAAGTTCACCACCGCGATCACGGCGCAGACGGTGCCCGACGCGGCCATGGTCGGGACGACCTGGATGGGTGAGTTCGCCGACCTCGGCGCGCTCGACCCGACGCCGCAGGGCTTCGACAACTCCGGGTTCTATCCCGGAGCGCTGGACACGACGAAGGTCGCCGGGACGCAGTACGGCGTTCCGTGGTACGTCGAGACGCGGTTGGTCTTCTATCGCAAGGACCTGGCCGCGAAGGCCGGATTCAGTACGCCGCCGACCGACTGGGACGGGTTGAAGGCGATGGCGAAGGCGATGAAGGAGAAGGCCGGCGCCAAGTACGGGATCAACCTCCAGCCGGGCGGGACCGGATCGTGGCAGACCGTGATGCCGTTCGCGTGGTCCGCCGGCGCGAACATCACCGGGGCCGACGACAAGTCGTTCACGTTCGATACGCCGGAGATGCAGGAGGGGTTGAAGTACTACCAGAGCTTCTTCACCGACAAGCTCGCCGGGACCGACCTGCCGCCCAATCAGACCGAGGCGCAGTTCGTCAGCGGGCAGGTGCCGATGTTCATCTCCGGGCCGTGGATGGCCGGATCGGTGGCGAAGGCCGGTGGGGATGCGATCAAGCCGAACATCGGGGTGTTCCAGCTACCGAAGAACAAGACGTCGACGTCGTTCGTCGGTGGGTCGGACTTCGTGGTGTTCAAGTCATCGAAGAACAAGGACAGTGCTTGGAAGCTGGTCAAGTTCTTGTCCGACGCGAAGACGCAGGCTTCGTGGTTCAAGCTGTCGTCGGATCTGCCGGCGGTGAAGAGCGCTTGGCAGGACCAGAGCATCGCGTCGGATCCGATCCTGCCGGTGTTCGGCAAGCAGCTCGAGGACGCGAAGGCGCCGCCCGCGATCGTGAACTGGGAACAGGTCGCCGCCGCCTTCGACACCGAGGTCGAGAAGATGGCGAAAGCCGGCCAGTCCCCCGCGGACACCGCCAAAGCCATCCAAACCAAAGCAACGGCGATAGGCGCCGGCGGTAGCTGATCATGAGTGAAAAAGCAGCTCCCGACGAAGCGCTGCGCGCTTCGTCGGGAGGAAAGAAAGAAGGAGGGCGATCGGCGAGCGCCGGGGTGGTTGTGGTGGTCGGCCGTCCTGGCGGGCGTCGGTCGCGGCGGGGTGGGCGGTTGGACCGGCAGACTGCGGCGGCTTGGGTTTTGGTTTTGCCGTTTGTGGTTTTGTTTTTGGGGTTTACGGCTGGGCCGGTGTTGGGGTCGTTGGGGATGAGTTTTACCGACATGCGGCAGCGGGATCTGCGGACGCCGTTCGCGGTGGACGGGGTCGGGTTCGGGAACTATCTGAAGGCGTTGCAGGACGAGACGTTTCAGAAGGCTTCCTTCAACACCGCTTATTTTGTGGTGATCGGGGTGCCGTTGACGTTGCTGGTCGCGTTGGCGGCGGCGGTGTTGCTGGATCGTGGCGTGAAGCGGTTCCAAGCGCTGTTCAAGGTCGGGTACTACCTGCCGGTGGTGACGTCGATCGTCGCGATCGCGGTGATCTGGCGGTTCGTGCTGTCGCCTGACGCGGGCCTGCTGAACACCGTGCTCGGCTGGTTCGGGATCGATGGCCCGAACTGGCTGGCGTCCAAGACCTGGGCGATGCCGTCGCTGATCGTGATGGCGGTCTGGCGGAACTTCGGTTCCGCGATGATCATCTTCCTGGCCGGGCTGCAGGGCATCCCGCAGTCGGTGGAGGAAGCCGGCCAGATCGACGGTGCGGGCCCTTGGCAACGGTTTCGGTTCCTGATCATGCCGTTGCTGCGGCCAACGATCCTGTTCACCAGCGTGACCACCGGCATCGGCTACCTGCAGTTCTTCGAGGAGCCGTTCGTGATGACGCAGGGTGGTCCGCTGAACAGCACGATCTCGGTCTCGATGTACACCTACCAGCAGTTCGGCTTCGGCAACTACGGCCTGGCGACGTCGATGGCGTACATCCTGTTCGTCGTGATCGCCGTCGTCACGTTCATCCAGTTCCGGCTGCTGAGGGAGAAGTGATGCGCCGCTCCTGGTGGATCTACCTGATCGGCGTCCTCGGCCTGATCGCCGTGGCCGCGCCGTTCCTGTGGATGTTGCTCGGCAGTTTCAAGACGCAGGGCGAACTGCTCCGCGTCCCGCCGACCTGGTGGCCGGAGAACGCCACCACCGAGAACTACGACGCCCTGTTCAGCAAGGCGAACTTCCCGCGCTACTTCCTCAACTCGACGCTCGTCGCGCTGATCGTGACAGCGGGGAACCTGACGTTCTGCTCGATGATCGGGTACGCGCTGGCCAAACTGCGGTTCAAGGGGCGCAACGCGCTCTTCCTGCTGGTGCTGGCCACGTTGATGATCCCGGGGATGGTCACGTTCGTCCCGTTGTTCGTGCTCGTCACGAATGCGGGGCTGGCCAACAGCTATCCGGGGCTGATCCTGCCGTTCCTGGTCTCGCCGTTCGGCGTGTTCCTGATGCGGCAGTTCTTCCTCGGGCTGCCGGACGACCTGATGGACGCCGGCCGCGTCGACGGGAGTGGTGAGCTGGGCATCTTCGCCCGGATCATGCTGCCGCTCACCCGGCCCGCGCTCGCAACCCTCGGCATCCTGACCTTCCTCGGCTCCTGGAACAACTTCCTCTGGCCGCTGGTGATCGCCCAGACCGAGGACAAGTACACCCTTCCCGTCGCCCTGGCGCTGTACTCGACCGGCCAGAACGCCCAGAACTTCGGCCTACTGATGGCCGGCGCGGTCGTCGTCGTCGTACCGGTGCTCGTCATGTTCCTGGCCTTCCAAAAGCACGTCACCAAGGGCATTGCAGTTACCGGACTCAAGTGATTTCAGTGAGGAGCTTCTGATGTCTTCCACCATCAACCGTCGCACGTTGCTGGCCGCCGCCGGATCCGCAGGATTGCTGGGGGTAGGCGCGAGAGCCGACGCCTACGGCGGAATCGCCCGCGCCGGCGGCGCGGGCGCAGCGGCCGGTGCCGGCGGCGCCGGGGCGGCCGGCGGCGCGGGAGCGGGTGGCGCGGGTTCTCCGGGGGAGGTTTTGTGGGGCGGGTGGAGGCCTGGCCGCGCGGACAAGGCGGTGGTGGGCCGGTGGGCTCGGGATACTTGGCGGAGTCTGGTTGCGATGACCGATGAACGCACCGGGCTGCCTGCGGACAACATCGGCGAGTCCGTCAGCAGCCCGGTTCGTAGTCGGTACACGTCGCCTACGAATATCGGTGGGTATTTGTGGAGCACGGTGGTTGCCAAGCAGTTGGGGATCATCTCGCCGCAGGAGTCGTTGCGGCGGATTACGCAGACGTTGACGACGATGAAGAACGCCGTACATCACCAGCCCAGTGGGATGTTCTTCAACTGGTACGACGAAGCCACCGGCGAGGTCCGGTACGTCGATCCCGACGGCACCAAGCCGATCACGCCGTTCGTCTCGAGCGTCGACAACGGCTGGTTCGCGTGCGCACTCATGGTGGTGCGCAACGCCGAACCGCGTGCCCGCGCCCTCGCGGATTCCCTGCTGAACAAGATGAATTTCGCCTACTACTACAACCCCGCAGCCCGCCCCGGCGGCCTCATGCGCGGCGGCTTCTTCGAAACCCCGCCGCCGGACGAGGAGACCGACAAGGGCAACCACGCCGGCACCGGGCCGGACGTGTATTACCGCAAGTTCCATTACGACACCTGCAACACCGAGGCCCGCATCGCCGGCTACATCGGCTTCGCGCTCGGACAGGTCCCGCACACCCAGTACTTCGCCACGTACCGCACGTTCCCGGACACCTGCGACTGGTCATGGGTCGAGCAGAAGCCCAAGGGCGTGCACCGCACCTACATCGGCCTCGACGTGTTCGAAGGCACCTACTCCTACCGCGGGATGCGCCTCGTGCCGTCCTGGGGCGGTGACATGTTCGAGTCGCTGATGCCCGATCTCTTCATCCCCGAAGCGACCTGGGCACCACGCAGCTGGGGCATCAACCACCCACTCACGGTCCGCGCGCAGATCGAGCACGGCCTCGACGACGCGAAGTACGGCTACTGGGGCTTCTCCCCCGCCTCGAACCCCAAGGGCGGCTACTCCGTCTACGGCGTCGAGCCGATCGGGATGGACCCCGGCGGCTACCCCTCCGACCTGGAGGCGACGAACTACGACGCGGGTTTCGACGGCTGCCGCGAGGGCACCAACCCGAACCCGACGTACGGCGACGGCGTCGTCACCCCGCACGCCGCGTTCCTGGCGATGGCCTACGCACCCCGACAGGCGATCGAGAACCTCAGCCGGATCGAGAAGAACCTGCACGCGTACGGCGCCGGCGGCTTCTACGACGCGGTCGCGGTCAGGTCCGGCCTGATCGCGAAGCGGTACCTCGCCCTCGACCAGGCCATGGTGATGGGTGCCATCGGCAACGTCTTCGCCAACGACCTGGTCCGGCGCAGCTTCGGCAGCCGGCAGGTCGAGCAGCGGATCCGGCCGCTGATCGCCATGGAGCAGTTCGAGTCCGGCCTCGAATAACGGGAGACCAGCCAGATGCAGAACGACGCCCAACAACGTGCACAGGCCGACTGGGACGAGCGGATCGCCGTTCGCAGTGACGAGGAGCGCGCCTTCGCCTTCCCCGACCTCGAGCCGCCGAAGGAGGTCACCGCGGTCGGCGGGATCGGCCAGGTCACGATCGACTGGTCGCCCGTCGACGGCGCGGTCGGCTACCTGATCCTGCGCGGAACCGGGGAACGCGGCCCGCTCGGACCGGTCGACCACCACAGCGGTGACGTCCTGTCCGTGCCGGCGCCGCCGTACGTCGACACCACGGTGACGCCGGGAACGCCGTACCGCTATGCCGTCGCGAGCGTGCCCGAGGTGACGGTGAGCGGCCGCCCGAGTCCCGCCGTCGGCGCCGTCCCGTTGGTTGCCGACGGCGCCGTTCCGCTAGTGGTCGCGACGGTCGATACGGTTGCCGAGGGCACCGAACTGCAGCGACCGTGGGTCCCGATGGTCGGCAGCGAGCGGCTCAGTCAACTACTGTGCACCGACCGCACCGGCGGTCACGAAATCGGCACCGAGCTCGCAGAAGCGCTCCGCCGGATGCACGACGACCTCGGCGTCCGAACGGTCCGGGCGCACGCGATCTTCCACGACGACACCCACGTGATCGGTGCCTCCGGCTACGACTTCTCCGTCGTCGACGCGATCTACGACAAGCTGCTCGCCATCGGCCTGCGACCGGTGGTCGAGCTCGGCTTCATGCCCCGCGAGCTGGCCAGTGATCCGTCGAAGACAGTCTTCGCGTACGGCGCGATCATCTCGCCACCATCGTCGTACGACGCGTGGCACGACCTGGTCCATGCACTCGTCCAGCACCTCGTCGAACGCTACGGCCTGGACGAAGTCCTGACCTGGGACTTCGAGGTCTGGAACGAGGCGAACCTCGAGGTCTTCTGGTCCGGCACGAAGGCCGAGTGGCTGCACCTGTACGACGTGACCGCGGCGGCCGTGAAGTCCGTGGACCAGCGCCTCGCGGTCGGCGGTCCGTCGTCGGCCGCGGCCGGGTGGGTCGACGATCTGCTCGCCCACGCCGCGGCGCACGGTACGCCGGTCGACTTCGTCTCGACCCACACCTACGGCTCGCCGCCGCTCGACGTTCGGGCCTCGCTCGAGCGGCACGGGTACGGCGACGCCCGGATCCTGTGGACCGAGTGGGGCGTGACGCCGCGGCACTTCAATCCGATCAACGACTCGGTGTTCGCCGGGGTGTTTCTGCTGCGCGGGATGCGTTCGGCGGCCGGGCGGGTCGAGGCACTCGCGTACTGGGTCGCGTCGGATCACTTCGAGGAGCTGGGTCGGCCGCCGCGGTTCCTGCACGGAGGCTTCGGTCTGCAAACCGTTGGTGGGTTGGCGAAACCCCGGTTCCACGCGATGCGCCTGTTGAGCCGGCTCGGACCGGTCGAGCTGCCGGTGACCCTGCGCGGCGACGGCGGCGGAAGTCTGATCGAGGCGTGGGCATCCCGAGACCGCGACCGGATCGCCGTACTGCTGTGGAATCTCACCCTCGACCAGACCAAGGCCGCAGGCGCCCCTGAGCTCAGCCGGACGGTCCGCGTCGAGCTGCCAGGTGTGGATCCGTCCTGGCAGGTCACCGCCACCACCTTGGCCATCGGGGTGGGCGATCTGGCCACAGCCGCCGAGGGACTTCCCGAGTGGCCGAGCGACGAGGAGCTTGCGGATCTGGCCGAGCGCAGCCGGATGGTCAGTACTCCGCTGGAGTTGCGCGACGAAGCCGTCGAACTGACGGTCCCGATGCCGTCGGCAGTTCTTCTGGAGCTAACTCCTCGTCGAGGGTGACCGCCTCCTGGATCCAGCGTTCGACGCCCGCGATGTGGACCGTCGCCCAGGCCCGCGCGACCTCGGGCTCCCGGGCGGCGATCGCGTCGAGGATCGAACGATGCTCGGCCACCGACCGGGCCACGGCGCCGGTCTCCGTCAGCCCGCGCCAGATCCGGGCCCGATAGGTCGGCTGGCGCAGGCTGTCGATGATCGACGCCAGCGCCCGGTTGCCACTGCCGATGGCGAGCAACCGGTGAAACTCCACGTCGCACGCGAGCTGGTCGTCCGCCGACGGTTCGACACCGACGTCGTCGAGGAGCTTGCGCAGCGCCGCGATGTCCTCGTCCGGCATCCGGAGCGCGGCCCGGGCGGCCGCGGCCGGCTCGAGGATTCGTCGTACCTCGAAGAACTCCAGGACCGACGCGTCCTGGTGCAGGTCCAGAACGAACCCCATCGTCTCCATCAGCAGCGACGGGTCGAGGCTTGTCACGAACGTCCCGTCGCCCTGCCGGACCTCCAGCACCCGGATCACGGCGAGCGCCTTGACCGCCTCGCGCAGCGAGTTCCGGGACAGGCCGAGGCGCGCGGCCAGATCGGGCTCCCGCGGCAGCCGATCGCCGGGCCGCAACTCACCGGACACGATCATCTGCTTGATCCGCTCGATCGCCTCGTCGGTGACCCGCACAGCTCCACCCCCTGCCATGGCTCCAGACATCCGATGTTCTAGCACGATACATCGGATGTCTAGCCCGGCGACCTCCGGCAGTCTCCGCTCAAAGCCGACTTTACGGCGGAAAGTAAGGCCGTGAGCTGTTGACGCTCCAGAAGTCTACCGACTATAGATCGGATGAATTGGCGTTACATCCCCTGGAGGTCAGCGATGAAATCACCATCCATGCGGTCACGTCGCTGGGTCACCGCGGCAGCGTCGGTCCTGGCCCTGGCGGCAGTGGCCGCCTGCGGGGGCAACAACGGCAGCAGCGGTAGTTCAGGTTCGGCCGACCAGGCCGATCTGACCTGGTCGTTCTGGATCGCGGGCTCCGAGGACCAGGCCGCGTGGCAGAAGGTCGCCGACCAGGCCCACACCGACCATGCCGGTATCACCGTCAAACTCCAGGGCGCTCCGTGGGACAACTACTGGGCAAAGATCGGGACCACGCTGGCCGGCGGCAAGGCCCCGTGCATCATCGGCATGCAGAGTCTGCGGATGGCGTCGTACGCCGGTGCGATGCTGCCGTTGGACGACCTGATGACGAAGTACGGCTTGAAGACCGAAGACTTCGACAAGCCGATCATGGACGGCCTGAAGGCGGACGGGAAGCAGATCGCGATCCCGTACGACTCCGGCCCGATGGTCATCTTCTACAACAAGGACATGTTCAAGGCCGCCGGCGTACCGGACCCGAAGCCGGGCTGGACGATGGACGAGTTCAAGGCGGCGGCGAAGAAGCTCACAGCTGCAGGGAAAACCGGCCTGGTGACGACCCCTGGCGACCTGGGCGTGACGTCCTGGGTGCGGACCCTGACCGGCGCGGAACCCCTTGCCGACGGCAAGCTCGACTTCACCGATCCGAAGTTCGAGCAGGGGTTCTCGCAGTACGCCGACTTCGTCAAGACCGACAAGATCGCCCCGCAGGTGCCGGGCGGCAATCCCGACTTCGAGACCCAGCAGTTCACCGGTGGCAAGGCGGCGATGCAGCTGAACGGTCCGTGGTCGCTGATCGACACCAAGGGCAAGGTCAAGTTCGACCTCGGGATCGCGCCGATCCCGGCCGGTCCGGACGGCTCCAAGACCTACACCGCCGGCTCGGGCTTCGGTATCGCCCGGTCCTGCAAGACGCCCGACGCCGCCTTCCAGGCCATCATGTCGATGACGAGTGAGAAGCCGCTGACGGTGCTGGCGCAGGCGGGTCGCGCGTACCCGGCCCGCACGGTGGCGCACCCGGCCTGGTTCACCGCCGCCGGGATCGACGGCGCGAAGGAGACGATCGACTACGCCTCCGAGCACTCCGTCCCGTTGGTCACCTCGAAGAACTGGGTCCAGGTCGCCGACCTGCTGAACCGGTTCGGGACGCAGGCGCTCAACGGCGAAGTCCCGCCCGACCAGGCGCTGAAGACCATCCAGGACCAGGCGGGCGCGGGTTCCTGATGGCGACGGACACCACCGTGGCCCCGCCGGGCGCGCCTGTGGGTGCGCCCCGGCCGGGGCGGCGGCCCGCGCTGCGACGGGACGGCCGGTACGCGTCGGTCTTCCTGGCACCGAGCCTGGCCGGGCTCGCGCTCTTCACGCTGTTCCCCACCGCGATGGCGCTGGGGATCAGCCTGTTCGACTGGCCGGTCTTCGGCGAGCGCAAGTTCCTCGGCGCGGGCAACTACTCGCACCTGCTGCACGACCCGGTGTTCCGCCGGGTCGTGCTGAACACCGTCCTGTTCGTGGTGCTGTACGTCCCCTTGAACGTCGTCGTCTCGCTCGGGCTCGCGGTCTGGCTGGGCCCGAAGATCAAGGGCCGGCAGGCGTTCCGGGTGATCTTCTTCATTCCGGTGATGACGCCGATGGTCGCCAACGTGATGGTCTGGCGGCTGCTGTTCCAGCCCGGTGGCCTGATCGACAGCGGCCTGCAGAGCTGGTTCGGCATCAACGCGCCGAACTTCCTCGGTGACTCCAACTGGGCGATGCCGGCGATCGTGGCGATGTCGATCTGGCAGGGCTTCGGCTACAACTTCCTGGTCTTCTCGGCCGCGCTCGACCAGGTGCCGCAGTCCCAGTTGGAGTCGGCGCAGATCGACGGAGCCGGTGCGCTGCAGCGGTTCCGCTACATCACCTGGCCGATGATCACCCCGTCGATGTTCTTCGCCACCACCCTGACGCTGATCACCTCGTTCCAGGTGTTCGCACAGCCGTTCATCCTGACCCAGGGCGGTCCAGGGGTCTCGACCCAGACGATCGTCATGTACGTCTACAACCAGGGCTGGCAATTCCTCCAGATGGGACTGGCGTCGGCGGCCGGCTGGGTGCTGTTCGTGATCATCATGGGCATCACCGCGATCCAGTTCGTCGGGCAGAAGCGGTGGGTGAACTATGACGTCTGAGACCCACAGCACCGCCCGGAAGGTCCGCAGCGGTGTCTCGCACACGCTGCTGGTCGTCGTGGCGATCGTCTTCCTCGCTCCTTTGGTGTACGCCGTTTCGACATCGCTGAAGCCTGCCGACGAAGTGTTCACACCGACACCGCATCTGTTCGGCTCGGAGATCCGGTGGAAGAACTACGCGGACGCTTTCACCTTCGCGCCGTTCGATCGGTACTTCCTGAACAGCCTGTTCGTCGCGATCGCCGGGACGCTGGTCGTGGTGGTTGCCTCGAGCATGTCGGCGTACGCCTTTGCCCGCTTGAGGTTCAGGGGCCGGGAGCAACTGTTCGTCCTCTTCCTGGGCACGCTGATGGTGCCGCAGGAAGTGCTGATCGTGCCGATGTACTGGCTGATGCAGTCGCTCGGCTGGGTGGACAGTTACTGGGCGCTGATCCTGCCCTGGGCGTTCACCGCGTTCGGCACCTTCCTGCTGCGGCAGTTCTTCCTGACCGTCCCGGCCGAGCTGGAGGAAGCCGCCCGGGTGGACGGCTGCGGGCCGTTCGGTGCGTTCCTGCGGATCATGCTCCCGCTGGCCCGGCCGGCCCTCGCCGTACTGACCGTCTTCACCTTCATCAGTTTCTGGGGCAGCTTCCTGTGGCCGTTGATCATCATCAACAGCGTCGAGGACAAAGGCACGGTGCCGCTCGGGCTGGCGCAGTTCGTCGGCCAGCAGGGCACTCAGTGGAACCTGATGATGGCAGCGTCGGTGATGGCGATGGTCCCGACCGTGTTGCTCGTCGTCCTGCTGCAGAAACACCTGGTCCGCGGTCTGCTCGTCACTGGTCTCGGCGGCCGCTAATTCTAAGGAGAGTTGAATGAACGACGCGCCTCCCGCGCATTCTGTGCAGAAGTTTCGCGACTGGCGGTTCGGCCTGTTCGTCCACTGGGGCCTGTACTCGCTGCCGGCCCGGCACGAGTGGGTGAAGAACCGTGAGCGGCTGACCGACGAGGACTACCAGCCGTACTTCGACCACTTCGAGCCCGACCTGTACGACCCGGCCAAGTGGGCGGCAGCCGCTCGCCAGGCCGGGATGAAGTACGCCGTACTCACCACCAAGCATCACGAAGGCTTCTGCCTGTGGGACTCCAAGGTCTCCGACTACACGGTTGCGCACACGGCGTGGGGTGCGGGCAAGGACCTGGTCAAGCAGTTCGTCGAGGCCTGCCGGGCCGAGGGGCTCGGGGTCGGCTTCTACCACTCGCTGATCGACTGGCACCATCCCGAGTTCCCGATCGACCTCGTGCATCCGCAGCGCGACGACGAGGAGGCAATCGCGAAGGCGGCCGGCCGCGACATCACGGTGTACGCCGAGTACCTGCATGCGCAGACGCGTGAGTTGCTGACCAACTACGGGCCGATCGACATCATGTGGTTCGACTTCTCCTACCCGGGGCGCACGTACGACGACGGCCGCGACGGGCACGGGAAGGGTCGCGACGACTGGCAGTCGGAGAAGCTGATGGCGATGGTCCGGGAGCTGCAGCCGGACATCCTGATCAACGACCGGCTGGATATCCCCGGCGACTTCGTCACGCCCGAGCAGTACCAGCCGGACGGTCCGATGCAGCGTGACGGGAAGCCGGTGGTGTGGGAGGCGTGCCAGACCCTCAACGGCAGCTGGGGGTACGACCGGGACAACCTGGACTGGAAGTCACCTGAGCTGCTGGTGAAGATGCTGGTCGACTCCGTCTCCAAGGACGGCAACCTGCTGCTGAACGTCGGCCCGACCGGACGAGGCGAGTTCGACCCACGGGCGCTGGCGACGCTCGCGTCGATCGGCGAGTGGATGCGCCTGCACGAACGGTCCGTCCGTGGGGCGCGGCCGGCGTCGGAGTACACCGCTCCCACCGACTGCCGCTTCACCCAGAAGGGCAACCGCTTGTACCTCCACCTGTTCTCCTGGCCGATGGGTCACATCCACCTCCCCGGCATGGCCGGCAAGATCAACTACGCCCAACTCCTGAACGACGCCTCAGAAATCCACCGCGTCGTCACCGACCCCGACCAGACAGCCCAGAACACCACCATGGGCGGCCTCCCCGCCGACACCCTCACCCTCAAACTCCCGATCCAAAAACCCAACGTCCTGGTCCCGGTAATCGAGCTCTTCCTCTAACCGGATTTGCCTGGTTGACCCACGCCGTTGGGGGTTTGTGACCCTGGTTCAGGGTCACAAACCCCGGATCTGCCTGGTCAACCAGGCAAATCCGGTCAGGTGGGGTCGATGGGGGTGGGGCGGGCGGGTTGTTCGCCGCCTCTGGCTTCGAGGTAGGTGTTTTTCGGGACCATGACCTTGCGGCGGAAGAGGCAGACTACGGTGCCGTCTTGTTTGTAGCCTTTGGTTTCTACGTAGACCACGCCCCGGTCGTCCTTGGACTTCGACTCCCACTTGTCCAGGACGACGGTTTCGCCGTAGATCGTGTCGCCGTGGAAGGTCGGCGCGATGTGGCGCAACGACTCGATCTCCAGGTTCGCGATCGCCTTGCCGCTCACGTCCGGCACCGACATTCCGAGCAGGATCGAGTAGATGTAGTTGCCCACCACAACGTTCTTGCCGAACTGGGTGGTCTCCTCGGCGTAGTGCGTGTCGAGGTGCAACGGATGGTGGTTCATCGTGAGCAGGCAGAACAGGTGGTCGTCGTACTCGGTCACCGTCTTGCCGGGCCAGTGCTTGTAGACGGCACCGACCTCGAACTCTTCGTAGCTGCGGCCGAACTGCACCCGACTCCCCCTCAGTCGAGCGGCCGCTGGGCGGACTGCTGCTGTGGCGCCGGCTGCTCGGGCAGGCGCGGGTTCACCTCGCCCTTGAGCGCCAGCTTGGCCAGGTGGTTGCGCGCCTCCTCGGCGAACTTGAAGTCGCACAGTACGTCGTACGTCGTCGCGACCACCGCGGTCCGTGAGGTGAAGTCACGCCGGCCGGCCGACTGCGCGTAGCTGAGGCCGCCGAAGACCAGTCCGAAGAAGGCGCCCAGCACCACGCCGACCAGCAGTGCGGCCAGGAAGTTGCCGTTGGTGAACCAGCCCAGCAGCAGACCGACGAACAGCCCGAACCAGGCACCGCTGGCCAGACCCGCGGTCAGTGCGCGGCCCCAGGTGAGCCGGCCGGTGATCTTCTCCACCTGCCGGAGGTTGTTGCCGACGATGGTCGTGTGCTCGACCGGGAACTTCTCGTCCGACAGGTAGTCGACAGCTCGCTGCGCCTCCCTGTAGGTGTCGTACGTACCGATCGTCAGGCCGCTCGGCCTGGGGTCCATCGAGGGCATGCCCTGCGTGGTCATCGTCGATCCTCTCCACGTGCTTGCACCCCCATCATTGCCGACGCCTGGTGACGGCGCTTGATAGCCTCGCCGTAATGACCGGGCGACGGTGGGACATGGGCGCGACACGCCGGATGGGACGAGTCTTCGCCCGGCGTGCGAACGGCGACGAACCACCGCCCGCGGACATCGTCGCGAGCGGTAAACTGGACGGCGCTCTGGTCGACTGGGCCTTCTACCGCGACGGCCATCGCGACGAGCGGGTCAACTCCTACACCGAGGCCCTGGCCAAGGCCCGCAGCGGCATGGGGTTCGTCTGGATCGGGCTGTTCCAGCCGACCGATCACCAGCTGGCGATCATCGGTGCGGAGTTCGGTCTGCACAAGCTGGCCCTCGAGGACGCCTACGAGGCCCACCAGCGCCCCAAGCTCGAGCGGTACGACGACACCCTCTTCGCCGTACTCAAAACCGTCAGGTATGTCCCGCACGGGGACCTGACCGCCACCAGCGAGGTGGTCGAGACCGGTGAGGTGATGATCTTCTGCGGGCCTGGATTCGTCGTCACGGTGCGCCATGGTGAGCACAGCGAGCTGACGGGCATCCGGCAGGAGCTGGAGGGGCAGCCCGACCGTCTGTCCACCGGTCCGGGCTCGGTGCTGCATGCGATCGCCGACCACGTGGTCGACCGGTACCTCGAGGTGGCCGACGCCGTACAGGCCGATATCGACCTGATCGAGACCGCGATGTTCACCCCGCGCGGCTGGCGCAACATCGACCGCGTCTATCAACTCAAGCGCGAAGTGCTGGAGCTGAAGCGGGCCGTGGCCCCACTGACCGGGCCGATGCGCGCTTTGTCGACAGTGCGGCATCCGTTGATCGCGGACGAGACCAGGAACTACTTCCGCGACGTCGACGACCACCTGCTGCGCGTGAAGGAGCAGGTGATCTCGTTCGACGAGCTGCTCAGCTCGATCCTGCAGGCCGGCCTGGCCCAGGTGCAGGTGGCCGAGAACGACGACATGCGGCGGATCTCGGCCTGGGTCGCGATCCTGGCGGTGCCGACGATGATCGCCGGCATCTACGGGATGAACTTCGACTACATGCCCGAACTGCGGTGGCGGTACTCCTACTTCGTCGTGCTCCTCGTGATGTTGACCGCCTGCACGGGCCTCTACCGACTCTTCAAACGCATCCACTGGCTGTGACCGTCCGGGTGACCCCGGAGCGGAGTTAGTATCCAACGGGAACTCGCCAGATCACTGGGCGGGCCCAATACAGGACAACGTGTCAGCTGGCAACCTTGTGCCATGGCCGCGACTGCTGCGCCGTTCGATCCTTCAAACGGTTGTCTGGCATTTGGGCTGCTGATTGAATAGGAACCTCGCGTTCGGTCAGGAGTCCACCACAGTCTGCGACCGCCGGCATCGGGGGATGTCGTGAGAGTTGGTTCCGGGAGGGACTCGCCGTGCTTCGTATCCACTTCACGCCACGAGACCTTGCCCGTGTCACAGTCGCGAGCACGCCCGCGCCGTTGTGGGAGGTCCTCCTCAGCCTGCACATGCTGCAGCAGGCCGAGGGACGCCTGATCTTCGAGGACTGGCGCCGGCACGTGCGGACGAAGGTCGCGCCGGACCAGATGCGGCTGCTCCTGGAGCTGACTCCGCCGAAGGGTTACTCCCCCGACTTCCTGACACCGGCCGAGGGCACTGCGGACTTCGACACCACGCTCGAGATGACGCTGGCCACGCCGCGCCAGCAGATCCGCGACCAGCTCGACCTGCTCACCAACTGGCGTCCGGCCTCGCCGTGGACGCGCGAGCTGGCCGGCGGCGACCGTTCGTCACTGAAGAAGCTCGGCCGGGCGATCCGGACCTATCACGATGCCGCGATCGCGCCGTACTGGAAGTCGATCGGGACGCATGTGTCGGCCGACCACGCGCATCGCGGCGAGGCTTTGGCCCGGCACGGGGTCGACCGGCTGCTCGCGTCGATCCATCCGCGGGTCAAGTGGGTTGCACCGGTGCTGCAGGTGCTCGACCTGAACGATCGGGACCTGTATCTGGACGGTCGCGGCATCGAGCTGCAGCCGTCGGCGTTCTGCTGGCAGGTGCCGACGAAGCTGCGCGACCCAGAGCTCAAGCCGATCCTGGTGTACCCGATCCAGCACGCTCCCGGCATCCTGCGGCAGACGTCGATGAGTCCGGTCACCTCGAGCGATTCGCTCGGCTCGCTGCTCGGCTCGACCCGAGCGGCCGCGCTCGAGGCAACCGTCGCGGGCTGTACGACGACCGAGCTCGCCAAGCGCTGCAACATCTCCCCGGCCGCGGCCAGCCACCAGGCCACTGTGCTGCGCGAGGCCGGGCTGATCACCACTCGCCGCGCCGGTGCGTCCGTCCGTCACGAGGTCACCCAACTCGGGATCTGGCTCCTGTCCGGCCACGGCTCCGGCACTACCCGCAGCGCCGCTCCCACGCACGCCCGTAGCCCGATCTGAACCCCCGCCCCTCGTGCCGGCCGGCGTCAGCTCACTTCGTGGATGCCTGGGCAGGTTGAAGACTCCAGGAGGCGGACGATCTCATCGCGGTCGAAGTGGAGGGACGGGCCTTGGCGATCGGCGGCGGCCAGGGCTCGTTGCCAGGTGGCCCGAGCTTCCTCGTGGTGGCCGGCGGACTGGTAGGCCTGGCCCAGACTGATCAGCGTCGGAACCTCGGCGGCGCCCAGCTCGAGCTCACGACACATCTGGGCCGATTCCGCCAGGTACGTGATCGCGTGCTCGAAGTCGCCGTTGTGCATGTACGCGTAACCCACGGTGTCCAGTGCGTAGGCCAGCCCACGCAGGTACCCGATCGACCGGTGCCGCCGGACCGCCTCCAAACCGTGCGCGATCGCCTCGTCGTAATTGCCCAAGGCGACCAGGGCGTTGGCCAGGTTGTTCTGAGCTGAGCCGTACGAGCGATCGTCGTCGCTGTACTCCATAGCCAGCTCCAGATGCCGCACCGCGGCCTCCATCGCGTGCCCGGTCTCCTCTTCCTTGCGATAGGTCATCCCGATGTTGCTGTGCAGCATGCTGATGCCCGGGCGCAGCCCGATCGACTCCATCGACTCCAGCGCCCGGTGGAACTGCGCCAACGCCTCCTGGATCCGACCGAGCAAGCCATAGCTGACCGCGAGCTGGTTGCGGACCACAGCCTCCAGCAGCGGCTCACCGGTGAGCTCGGCCGACCGTACGGCGGTTTCGTGTGCGACCAGCACCGCCGGACTCGGAGAGCGTTGCTGCTCGAGGTAGTCCCACATCTCGCTGCCCAGCGCAGCAGCCAGCCGGTGATGACCGCGTGCGGCTCCGGCGACGACAGCCGCGAGCAGCGTGTTCCACTCCTGCCGGATCCAAGCCAGCGCGTCCGCACCCGTCGCGAAGGTCATCGGCCGAACGCCGGTCACCGGTTCCTGCAACACCTTGAACCGCACCACCCCACCGCGCGCCAGCCGAGCCGCCTGGGCCGTGTGCGCAAGCCAGTCCAGCAACCTCGCCACGGCGGCGTCCACTTCCTCAGACTCTTCAAGACCCGCGGCATAAAGCCGGATCAAGTCGTGCAGCTGGTACGACGCCGACGACGCCTGCTCGAGCAGGTTGGCCTCGACCAGCAGGTCCAGCAGACGCTCGGCCTCAGCCTCGTCGACGCCCGCGAGTGCCGCGACCGCCGGCAGCTCGAATTCGGCGCCCGGGTAGACGCCGAGCAGCCGGAACAACCGGGCCGCGTCCGACGGCAGCGCCTGGTACGACCAGGACAGGACCGCGCGCACGCTGCTCAGCTCGTCGTCGCCGACCTCCAGTGCACTCAACCGGTCACTCGCGTCGGCGAGCTGCCTGGTGATGTCAGTGCTCCGGCTGCGGCCGGCCCGCTCCGCACCGATCACCAGAGCCAGCGGCAGGCGGCCGCAGAGCTCGGCGAATTCGGCCAGCTGGGCGACGTCGTACGGGCGACTCGCGACCACGCGGGCGAGGAGCTCGGTCGACTCCTCGGCCGACATCTCCCCCAGGCTCAAGCGTCGAGCGCCCTCACGCGCGACCAGCCCACGCAACTGGTTGCGGCTGGTCACGATCGCGAACCCACCGGCCCCCGGCAGCAGCGGCCGGACCTGGGCCGCGTTGCGCGCGTTGTCGAGGACGAGCAGCAACTTCTTCTCCGCCAACAGCGTGCGGAGGTGCGCCGACCGTGCCTCGGTCGCACCGGCCAACTCGTCGACCGGCACGCCCAGACCGACCAGCAGGTCGCCCAACGCGTCATGCGGCTCAACCAGGCCACCCGCGCTGTAGCCACGCAGGTTGATGTACAACTGCCCGTCCGGGAAGTGCTTGCGGACCTGATAGGCCCAATGCACAGCCAGCGTGGTCTTTCCTGCGCCGCCGGTGCCGTCGATCGCGACGATCACGCCGGTCCGGTCCGGGGCGCGTTCGGCCAGCACATCGTCCAAGAACTCCAGTGCTTCCCGCCGACCGGTGAATGTGGGCAGGTCGGCCGGCAGCTGCCTCGGCACCGGCACAACCCGCAGGCCACCATGACCTGTCCCAAGGAGCTCGGCGTACACGGCCTGCAGTTCCGGTCCTGGGTCGACTCCGAGTTCATCGGCGATCCGGACCCGCACCGACTCGTACAGCTCGAGTGCTTCGGCCGCACGGCCCGCTCTGGCCAGCAATCGCAGCAGACGCACCCACAGCGACTCACGGAGCGGGTAGATCGCCGTGAGGTCGCGCAGCTCCGCCAGCACCTCGCTGTGGTGCCGCTCCTCTACCCGGAGATCGGTACGCCGCTCCACGGCCGCCAGATACTGCTCCGTCAGCCGGGGTGCCTCGATGGCTTCCAGCCAGTCAGACCGGACGCCATCGAACGGGTGTCCTCCCCACAACTCCAGGGCCGCCAGGATCGCGGTGTACTCGGACTCCTCGTCGTCCGCCTGGGCCGCGGTCCGCATCAGCTGGGTGAACCGGTGCACGTCGACCTGCTCAGCGTCCAACTGCAGGCTGTAGCCGGCCTGGGCGGTCGTGACGAGATCCGCGCCGATCGCGCGGCGCAACCGGGTCATCAGCGTGTGCAGGCTCGGTCCAATGTTCGCGGGCGGCTCGTCACCCCAGACACGCTCGGCCAGCACCGGAGTGGAGACGGGCTCACCGGTTGAGAGCGCGAGCACGGCCAGCAGCACCCGGACCCGCTCGCCACCGAGCTCCACCGGGCGTCCGTCGATCCGCACGGACACTCCGCCGAGCAGGCGAACCTCGACCCGCCCACCCCAATCGCCTTGTGTCATCACTCTCCGCTCCCCAGCCCGCGCTCAAAAGGTACCTCCGCGGGGGCTTATCCGTCTGGTGACAGGGTCGTGACAGGGGGGTCCTGCCAACCTGGGTACGAGTTAAGAGGGGGTATCCAGGGTGCTTCGCATTCATTTCACCGGGGAGGACCTGGCTCGGACCACGCTGGCCGATGAGCCTGACCCGATGTGGGAGGTCTTGCTGAGCCTTCACCAACTGCAGGGCCGTGACGGTGCCACGCACTACGGCACGTGGCGCGAGCGCGTCCGCAGGCTGCTCCCCCGCCCAGCCACCTCCCTGCTGCAGTTGGCACCGCCTCGCGGCTACTCCCCGGACTTCCTCACCCCGGCGCAGCACAGTGCGACGTTCGACGAAGCACTGGACCGCGTGCTGTCCACTCCGTCCCGGCGGATGGGGTCGGAGCTCGAACTGCTCGCCGAACGACGCCCTCGGACCAGTTGGACGCGTGACCTGGCGGCTGGCCAGGCTGACGCCGTACATGGTCTTGGGCGGGCTCTGCGCGTGTACCACCAGTCGGCGGTCGAGCCGTACTGGGAATCGATCAAGTCGCTCGTACGGACCGACCACCAGCAGCAAGTCAGCAAGCTGACCGGTGCGGGTGTGGAGAGCCTTCTCAGCCGGCTACACCCGTCGGTGCGGTGGAACTCGCCGGTCCTGGAGATCCCTGACTTCGCAGACCGCGATGTGCACCTCGATGGGCGAGGACTGCGGCTTCAGCCGTCGGTGTTCTGCTGGAAGGCGCCCACCAAGCTGCAGGACCCCACTCTGCCGCCGGTGCTGGTCTATCCGGTCCAATACGCGCCAGGGCAGCTGCGTCGGGTGTCCGTCGAGAACCGGTCGCAACCGCTGGCCGCACTCCTCGGTACGACGCGAGCGGCCGCGCTGGAGGCGGTTGCGGACGGCTGTACGACGACCGAACTGGCGGCCCGCTGCCAGATCTCCGCGGCCGGGGCGAGCCGGCAAGCGGGCATCCTGCGTGATGCCGGCCTGATCACTACGCGTCGTGCGGGTCAGGCGGTCCGGCACGACCTCACAGTCCTCGGCAAGGCGATCCTGGCCGGCGGATTCATCGGGGTCGGGGCCGACCAGAGCGCCTAGCCCGCAGAGCCTGGAGCCCTTACAGCTTGTAGTCCTCGAGCAGCCGGCGGCCGATGATCATCCGCTGGATGTCCGCCGTACCCTCACCGATCAGCAGCATCGGCGCCTCCCGGTAGAGGCGCTCGATCTCGTACTCCTTGGAGAATCCGTAGCCACCGTGGATGCGGAACGAATCCTCCACGACCTGTGCGCAGTACTCGCTGGCCAGATACTTCGCCACGCCCGCCTCGAAGTCGTTGCGGGAGCCGCTGTCCTTCTTCCGCGCTGCCTTCACCATCAGCTCGTGCGCGGCCTCGACCTTGACCGCCATGTCGGCCAGCCGGAACAGGACCGCCTGGTGCTCGGCGATCTTCTTGCCGAACGTCTCCCGCTGCTGCGCGTACGAGATGCCCAGCTCGAACGCCCGCCGGGCCACCCCACAGCCGCGGGCCGCGACGTTCACCCGGCCGACCTCGACGCCGTCCATCATCTGGTAGAAACCCTTGCCCGGTACGCCGCCGAGGATCTGGCCGGCGTCGATCCGGTAGCCGTCGAAGATCAGCTCGGTCGTGTCGACGCCCTTGTAGCCCATCTTCTCGATCTTGCCCGGCACAGTCAGGCCCTGGTCGACCTCGCCGAAACCTGGCTCCTTCTCGACCAGGAAAGTGGTCATGTTCTTGTAGATCGAGTCCTGACCCTCGTCGGTCTTGACGAGGACGGCGACCAGGTTGGCCGAGCCGCCGTTCGTCAGCCACATCTTCTGGCCGTTGACGACATAGCCGTCGCCGTCGCGGGCGGCCTTCGTCTTGATCGCGGCAACGTCCGACCCACACCCGGGCTCGGACATCGAGAACGCGCCGCGGACCTCACCGGTCGCCATCCGCGGCAGGTACTTCTGCTTCTGCTCGTCGGTGCCGTGCTGCAGCAGCATGTAGGCGACGATGAAGTGGGTGTTGATGATGCCGGAGACGCTCATCCAGCCGCGGGCGATCTCCTCGACACACAGTGCGTAGGTGAGCAGCGATTCGCCGAGACCGCCGTACTCCTCCGGAATCATCAGGCCGAACAGGCCGAGCTCCTTGAGGCCCTCGACGATCTCGGTCGGGTACTCGTCGCGGTGCTCGAGCTCGGTGGCGACCGGGAGGATCTCCGCCTCGACGAAGGCGCGGACCGTCTTCAGGATCTCCTCCTGGATGTCGGTCAGCCCGTCGGTCTGCTGCAACCTGCTCATCGCTCGGCTCCTTCGATCGGGTCGCTTACCCGCGAGTATCGCGGTTCTCAGCATCCCGGTACGACGGCGACACCCGCTGTGACTCCGGCCACCTGGCGAAGGTCGCGTGGCTCACTCGTTGTCGCTGTTGCCATTCCCATTGCTGTTGCTGCCGTTGTTGCTGCCGTTGTTGCTGCCGTTGTTGTTGCTGTTGTTGTTGCTGGGCTGCGGCAGGATGTTGCTGACCACTGTGAAGCCCGCGACGATCTGCGGCGTCGCCTGCCACCTTTGTCGCTGCTGCGCCTCGTACAGTCGTTGCCTGGCGTTGTAGAAGTGCTCTGCCGCCGCATTGGTGTTGCCGTGGTCCAGTGCCTCCGCGGCCTGGTCCAGCTCACGCGAAGCGTCTTGCGGTGCCCTGCTGCGGGAGCCCTTCTCGGTGGCCCGGACCTGGGCGGCGAGAGTCCGCAACGTCTGCACAAGCGCGGCCTGCGGGTTCTGGTGCGTCGTGGGCTTCGGTGTGGGCTTGGGGTCGGCTTCTTCGACGGAGTCTTGGACGGCGTGGGTGTCGGCGTCGGCGTGGTCTTGGGGGCGGCAACGGCCTTCTTGACCGGAGCGGACGGCGTTCCGCCGGCCTGTGCCGACGGATCGTTTCCTACACCTGCCCGCAGCAGCATTGCGCCGACGATGGCGACGACCACCACCGCAGCGGCCACACCGGCCTTGGCCAGCGAGAAACCACGTATCTGCGACCTGTGGGTGCCGGTCTCGGCCCGCTCGTCGTCTTCGTCCTCCCACTTGCCTACGCCGACCACGTCAGCAGCCGCTGCTGCCGGCACCGGTGTGGTGAACGCGAGGACCTGCGTCGCGTTGTGGGCGGTCAGGAGTGCGGTGATCTCATCGGCCGAGGACGGACGGTCTGCCGGGTTCTTGGCGAGCAGACGTGTAACCAGGCCGGCCAGCTCAGGCGGTACGTCGGTCCGCGTGATCGGTGGGGGCGGTGTGTCCAGGTGCTGCCGCATGACCGTGTCCACGGTCGCGCCGGTGAAGGGCGGCGTACCGGTCAGAAGCTCGTGCAGGACGCAGCCGAACGAGTACCAGTCGCTGGCTGGGGTGGCGGACTCACCGCGGACCTGCTCCGGCGACACGTAGGCCGCCGTACCGAGAAGAACGCCCAGACCGGTCGTCTCGTTGCCTGCGCGCTTGGCGATGCCGAAGTCGGTGATCTTGAGCGTGCCGTCCGGTGCGAGCAACAGGTTGCCCGGCTTGACGTCCCGGTGCACGATCCCGGCGGCGTGCGCGGCGTCGAGTGCGCGCGCACCTTGCGTCGCGATCTCCCTGACCAGCTCGGCGCTCGGTAGTCCCGCCGTACGCATCAGCTGGGCCAGGTCGGGTCCGGACACGAGCTCCATCACCAGGAAGACATGGCCGTCCTCGGCGCCGACGTCGTAGGTCGCAACCACATTCGGATGCATCAAGCGAGCGGCTGCTTGGGCCTCGGCGCGGAATCGTTCGACCGCGTCCATCGGGTCGCCTTCGAGCGAGCGGAGCAGCTTCACCGCCACCTGGCGGGCGAGGACGGTGTCCTCGGCCTGCCACACCTCACCCGCACCGCCTCTGCCCAGCAGGGTCATCAATCGATAGCGCCCTGCCAGTACCTCGCCGTTCACACCCAACACCTTCCGCAGCGGACCGCAACACTTTAGGCGGCATCGGGGGTGAGATCGAGTCCGCGACCGAAAGCTTGGCGAACCTCTGCAGACAGCGATCGGAGTACTACGGTGAGCGCATGAAGCGATCATTTACCGCCCTGATCGCGGCCACCCTGGTCGCCGCGACCCTGACCACCACGCCCGCCGTCGCTGCCCCCACCTCCAAGCCGGTGGTGAAGTGCGAGTTCACGCCGACGCCGGAGAATCCGGCCGCCAAGCCGGTCCGGATTCCCTCGGCCACGGCGAAGGCGAAGGGCACCGTGGACGTGTTCTTCCTGACCAACTACGGGTCGTTCGTGGTCCGGATGGACCGGGCGAACGCGCCCTGCGGGGTGCACAACTTCGTGCACCTGGTGCAGAGCCGGTTCTACGACTTCACGCAGTGCTTCCGGCTGACGAATTCGGCACGGCTCGGTGTCCTGCAGTGTGGTGACATCTACCGCCAGGAAGAGGGCGGACCGGGGTACAAGTTCCCGGACGAGGTCACCGGCCAGGAGACCTACCCCCGCGGGACCGTTGCCTACGGCAACCAGGGGCCGGGGACGAACGGCAGCGAGTTCTTCGTCGTGCACTCGTTCGCGAACATCCCGCCGAACTACACCGTGCTCGGCCACGTGATCGCCGGCATGTCGACGTTCGACCGGATGGTGAAGGCGGGCATCGCAGACCCGGACCAGGACGGCCCGCCGGTCCGCCCGATCCGCATCCTCAAGGTGCTCGAGCTCTAGTCGGTCGGAGGCTGCCAGGGGTCGGTGCGGGTCATCCCGGCCGCCCGGCCCTTGGCGGAGATGACGAGGGCCATCTTGCGGGAGGCTTCGTCGATCATCTCGTCGCCGAGCATCACCGCGCCGCGGGCGCCGCCGGCGGCCGAGGTGTAGTGGTCGTAGGCGTCGAGGATGTTCTCGGAGTGGTCGTAGTCCTCCTGGCGCGGCGAGTAGACCTCGTTGGCGGCCGCGATCTGGTCCGGGTGCAGGACCCACTTGCCGTCGAAGCCGAGCGCGGCCGATCGGCCCGCGACCCGGCGGAAGCCCTCGACGTCCTTGATCTGCAGGTACGGGCCGTCGATCGCCTGCTTCCCGTACGCCCGCGCCGCCATCAGAATCTGCATCAGGATGTAGTGGTACGCGTCGCCGACGTCGTATCCGGGCGGCTGCTCGCCGACCACGAGCGACTTCATGTTGATCGACGCCATGAAGTCGGCCGGCCCGAAAATGATCGTCTCGACCCGCGGTGAGGCGGCGGCGATCGCGTTCACGTTGGTGAGGCCGAGCGCGTTCTCGATCTGCGCCTCGATGCCGATCCGGCCCGGCTCGTAGCCGTGCACCTTCTCGAGCTGCGTCAGCAGGAGGTCGAGCGCGACCACCTGCTCGGCGGTCTGCACCTTCGGCAGCATGATGCAGTCCAGGTTCGCCCCGGCGCCGGAGACGATCTCGATCACGTCCGCGTAGGTCCACTCGGTGGTCCAGTCGTTCACGCGGACGACGCGCACCTTGGTACCCCAGCCGCCTTCGTTCAGCGCGGCGACGATGTTCTTGCGCGCCTCGACCTTGGCGATCGGCGCGACCGAATCCTCGAGGTCCAGGAACACCTGATCGGCGTCCAAACCCTTCGCCTTGGCCAGGAAGCGTGGGTTCGACCCCGGCGTGGCCAGACACGACCGCCGACTGCGCAACACCTGTTCCGACATACGACCTCCTTCGGTTACTCACCGGTCACCGGCAGCGTACGGCGAAACGCACGCGACCTGCCCGGTGACATCGCTCACTGTGACACGCTCTGTGGCACTCTGGGCCCGTGGCGAACGAGGAGGCTGTGACGGAGATCGCCGGCGTGATGAAGAAGGCCGGTCTCGTCTGGCTGTCCTGGAACGGCGGACGCCCGGCGCCGGCGTGGTTCGCCACGGTCGACGGCCAGTACGTCGTACTCGCGGACAAGGCCGACAGCGCCGAGCAGCCACTCCCCGGGCTGGCCGCGGCCGGCTCCGCGGAGGTCGTCGTACCGGCTAAACCGGCCACTAACCGGCTAGCGAGCTGGACTGCGACCGTACGGCGGCTTGATCCGGCCAGTGCCGAGTGGACCACCGCAGCCCAAACCCTGCGGACAGAGCGGCTCAACGCGGCCGGACTGGACACACAGCTCGAGCGGTGGAAGGCAGAGGCCGACCTGCTCGTGCTGGAGCCCACAGGCGAGATCACCGAGGCTGTCGGCCGCTACGACGGCACTCCGCGGGCCGAAACGCCCGTCGGCACTCGTGCCACGACCCGCGGGAAGGCGCCGATCACCCTCCACCGCCGCATCCGCCGCCGTCCGCGCCTCAGCTGAGACCAAGGCCGGGCAGGTTAGCCTTCGAGCATGACCGGTTCACCGTCTCGCGTGTACGTGGCCCGGCTGGCTGGTCTCCCGGTGTACGACCCGAACGGGGACCAGGTCGGGAAGGTCCGCGACGTCGTGGCGATGCTGCGGCAGGACCCGACCCAGCCGCCCCGCGTCCTCGGTCTGGTCGTCGAGGTGTTCACGCGGCGCCGCATCTTCCTGCCGATGACCCGGGTGACGTCTGTTGACGTCGGACACGTGATCACCACCGGACTGCTCAACGTACGGCGGTTCGAGCAGCGGCCGACCGAGATCCTCGTCCTGGGCGAGATGCTGGACCGCACTGTCACCATCAAGGAGACCGAGACCTCAGCAGTCGTGTTCGACATGGCCATGGAGCAGTGGCGGACCCGGGACTGGGTGCTGTCGAAGGTGGCGGTCCGGGAGGGCGGCCACCGGTTCCGGCGGCGCGGACAGTCGCATGTGCTCGACTGGAGCGACGTCACCGGTTTCGCCCAGGTCGAAGAGGGTCAGGGCGCGACGCACATCCTGGCGGCGTTCGAGTCGATGAAGGCCGCGGACCTGGCCGGCGTACTGCATGAGCTGTCCGCCAAGCGGCGCAGCGAGATCGCTGCGGCGCTGGACGACGAGCGTCTGGCCGATGTGCTCGAGGAGCTGCCCGAGGACGACCAGGTGGAGATCCTGGCCGGCCTGGATACCGAGCGGGCCGCGGACGTGCTCGAGGAGATGTCACCTGACGACGCAGCCGACCTGATCGCCGAGCTGCCGACAGAAACCGCAGAGCGCTTGCTGACGCTGATGGAGCCCGACGAGGCAGAGGACGTACGGCGACTGCTCACGTACGAGGAGCGCACTGCGGGCGGACTGATGACGTCGGAGCCGGTGATCCTGCCGGCCGACGCCACCGTGGCCGACGCACTCGCCCACGTGCGGAACGCCGACCTGAGTCCGGCCCTGGCCGCGATGATCTACGTAGTCAGGCCTCCGCTGGAGACTCCGACCGGACGGTTCATCGGCATCGGCCACATCCAGCGGCTGCTGCGCGAACCACCGTCGGAGCTCGTGTCCGCCGTACTGGACACCGATCTGGACGGACTGCGGCCGGACGACAGCCTGCAGACGGTCGCCAAGTACCTGGCGACCTACAACCTGGTGTCCGCGCCGGTGCTCGACGACCAGGGCCGGCTGGTCGGTGCAGTCACGGTCGACGACGTACTCGACCATCTACTCCCCGAAGACTGGCGTGACGCCGACCATCCGCACGACGACGAGGACGTACTGCAGGAGGTGGACCACGATGCCTCGTGACGACCGCAGCACCGACGACCGCCGCTCGCGCGGTAGCAGCGCGGACGACCGCCGGCTGCTCCGCAACACCAGCCGCCTGGACATCCCCCGCGAGCTGCGCCGCACGATCATCCGGCGGAACGCGTACGACGCCGACGCGTTCGGGCGGCTGTCGGAGCGGATAGCGCGGTTCCTCGGCACCGGGCAGTTCCTGGTCTACATGACCGCGACGATCCTGTTCTGGGTCGGCTGGAACATCTTCGCGCCGGAGAGCGTGCGCTTCGACCAGTATCCGTTCATCTTCCTGACCCTGGCGCTCAGCCTGCAGGCGTCGTACGCCGCACCGCTCATCCTGCTGGCACAGAACCGGCAGGAGGCCCGCGACCGGGTCCAGTACGAGCGCGACCGGGACGTCGACAACCGGACCCGCGCGGACATGGAGTTCCTGGCCCGCGAGATGGCGTCGCTGCGGATGGCCGTCGGCGAGGTCGCCACCCGCGATTTCCTCCGCTCCGAACTCCGCTCGCTGCTGGCCGATCTGGACCTGAAGAGCCGCGAGGACGACCGGGTCTGAGAGCTGCCTGAACGTCTGCCCGAAGGTCTTGGCGGTCGAGCTACCCTCGCTTCTAGGTGAGGAAGGACGTGGCGATGAAGACTCGCTTCAAGCCCGATCGTGGGCTGACCAGCCGGATGGTTGTGACCAGTTTCCTGCTGGGGCTGCTGTACGTCGCTTTTGTCGGGCTACTGATCGCGTTGACCAAGAGCGCCGTACTGGCGGTGGTGATCGCGGGCGGTGCGCTGTTCGCGCAGTACTGGTTCTCCGACCGGATCGCGCTGTACGCGATGCGCGGCAAGATCGTGACTCCGGAGGAGGCGCCGCAGCTGCATGGCGCGATCGACCGGCTCTGTGCGCTGGCCGACATGCCGAAGCCCAGGGTCGCCATCGCTGACGTCGACCTGCCGAATGCCTTCGCGACCGGCCGCAACCCGAACAAAGCGGTCGTCTGCGTGACCACCGGCATCATGCGCAGGCTCGACGCCGACGAGCTGGAAGGCGTGCTCGCACACGAGCTGTCCCACGTGGCACACCGGGACGTGGCCGTGATGACAATCGCGTCGTTCCTTGGCGTGCTCGCCGGCCTGATCACCCGCTTCGGTCTGTACGGCGGCCTCGGCCGGGGCAACCGGGATCAGAACGCGGCCATGGTCGTGCTGACCATCATCTTGGTGTCGGCCGTGGTCTATGCGATCTCGTTCCTGCTGACGCGGGCGCTGTCGCGCTACCGCGAGCTGGCGGCGGACCGGGCCGGCGCGATACTCACCGGCAGACCGTCGACACTCGCGTCGGCGTTGACCAAGATCAGTGGGGACATCGCCCGGATACCGTCGCGCGACCTGCGTCAGGCCGAGGCGTTCAACGCCTTCTTCTTCGCGCCGGCGATCTCGGGCAAGGGCGTCAGCCTGTCGTCGCTCTTCTCCACCCACCCGCCGCTCGAGAAGCGACTCGACCGACTCGGTGTGCTGTCCCGCGAGCTGGGCGAGCAAGCTTAGGCCTATGGGTCTCCTAGACATCCTGCTTGGCAGGAGCAAAGCCGTCCCGCCGAACCTCGATCAGCTGTTCCAGCTTCCGTCGGCCGCGATCACTCTGGAGACCGCGGCCGGCTACCGTCCCACCGGCAGTGGTTCGGTCTGCTTCAAGGCAGCCGAAGGCGGCGGCTTCTCGACCATGCGCGAGGAGGTCGACAAGCTGCTCGCCCTCGACAACGGCAAGTTCACCAGTACGACGGACTCCTACGGCTTCACGTGGTTGGTCCGCGAAACCACACCCGACAACCTCGAGGGCCTGGTCACCGACCTGCACGGCGTCAACACCTCCCTGGTCGATGCCGGCTTCGGCTCCGCCCTCCTGTGCACGCTGGTCGCCTTCACCAACGGCACCCAGTCCCTGGGCCTGGTGTATCTCTACAAACGCGGCAGCTGGTACCCGTTCGCCCCGGCCAGCGCCGACCGCCGCAACAACACCACCGAGCTTCAGATCAAGTCGATCGTCGGCGCCGACCTTCGGTTCGAAGCGGACCTCGCCCGCTGGTTCCCCGTCTACGGAGCCCCCGGCCTCTGAGTCCCGTTACGACGTCAGGCTGACCTCGATCTGGCAGCCAGCCTTTCGGACTGGGTCGAATGCGTTCGACTGAGGGTTGCCTTGCCGGGCGTAGGTCACACGGACCGTGGTCGGGCGGGTTCGACGGAGCACGTAGCCTTGGGGCATGGCTCCTACTGCTGACCAGGTGACCACGGCGCTCAGCGGGGTGCTGGATCCGGAGATCAAGAAGCCGATCACGGACCTGGGGATGGTCGAATCCGTCGTCGTTCGCGATGACGGCGTGGTTGCCGTGCGGATTCTGCTGACCGTCGCGGGCTGTCCGATGAAGGACACGCTGCGGCGTGACACGACCGCCGCGGTGAGCGCACTGGACGGCGTCACCGGGGTCGAGATCGACCTCGGCGTGATGTCGGCCGAGCAGCGCGCGGCGCTGCAGACCCAGTTGCGCGGTGGCGTCGCGGAGAAGGAGATCCCGTTCTCCCGGCCGGACTCGCTGACCAAGGTGTTCGCGATCGCCTCCGGCAAGGGCGGCGTCGGCAAGTCGTCGGTGACGGTCAACCTCGCGGTCGCGATGGCCCAGCAGGGGTTGTCGGTCGGCGTGCTGGACGCGGACATCTACGGGCACTCGGTGCCGGCCATGCTCGGCGTCGCGGATGAGCGGCCGACCGCGGTGGACGACATGATCATGCCGGTGCCCGCGCACGGCGTGAAGGTGATCTCGATCGGGATGCTGAAGCCCAAGCGGGACCAGGTGGTCGCGTGGCGCGGCCCGATCCTGGACCGCGCGCTGGTGCAGATGCTGGCGGACGTCTACTGGGGCGACCTCGACGTACTGCTCCTCGACCTGCCGCCCGGCACCGGCGACATCGCGATCTCGGTCGGCCAGCGGCTGACCAGCGCCGAGGTGATCGTGGTGACGACCCCGCAGGAGGCCGCCGCCGAGGTGGCCGAGCGGGCCGGGACAATGGCCCAGATGGTGCATCAGCGGGTAGCCGGCGTGGTCGAGAACATGTCGTACCTGCCCTGTCCGCACTGCGGTCCCGAGCACCGGATCGAGATCTTCGGCTCGGGCGGCGGGGCACGGGTTGCGGAGACCCTGTCGGCGCGGCTCGGGTACAAGATTCCGCTGCTCGGCGAGATCCCGCTGGACGAGCGGCTGCGCAGTGGCGGCGACCTCGGTAGGCCGCTGGTCGGCGCCGACCCCGACGCCCCGGCCGCGCAGGTGCTGGACGGCATCGCATCCAAGCTCGGCGGCAAGCCCCGCGGCCTCCTCGGCCGCCAACTCGGCCTGTCCCCGGTAGGCCGCTGACCGTTTAGGGTTGATCGGGTGCCGATTCCTGCGGAGCATCCGGTTCTGACCGACGGGGTCGTGACGCTGCGGGCGCCACGACCGGACGACCTCCAGGGACAGATCGACCGTCAGCGCGAGGAACAGCGCAGGTTCGACGAAGCGGACGCGCGGCGCTGGATCGGCTTCGGCATCACCGACGCCTGGGCGGCGCACGAGCGACTGCTGTTCATCGTCGAGTTCAAGGGCCGGTACGCCGGATCCGCCGCACTCGAGCCGGATCAGGACGGGAACGCACGGGTGCACTACAGCCTGTCGGCCTGGGCGCGAGGCCATGGCGTGGCGAGCCGGTCGGTGCGGCTGCTGCTCGAGTTCGGGTTCAACACCTGTGGATTCCACGTCGTGCATTGGTGGGCTCGCGTCGGCAACTGGCCGTCGCGGCGGGTGGCGTGGGCGACCGGCTTCCATCTCGGTGAGACGATCCCGAGTCTGGCCGAGGAGAACGGCGGTCGGGTCGATGCATGGACCGCCTGGATCGGCCCCAAGGATCCACGCCGGCCGCGGCGGCCCTGGTACGTGCACCCGGTGCTCGAGACGCCCAGGCTGCGGCTGCGCACCTGGCGCGAGGACGAGATCACGCGGATCACGAGCGGCCGGACCAACCAGACGACCGCGCATTTCCTGCCGTTCATCCCGCAGCCGTTCACTGCCGGCGATGCCCGGTTCTGGCTGAACGACATGGCCGAGCAGGCCGCTGCCGGGCGGCGGTTCAACTGGTGCGTCGCCGACGCGGACACCGACCTCGGGCTCGGCAACCTGACCCTCTTCGGGATCCACCACGACGAGGTACGCGACGGCGAGCTGGGCTACTGGATACACCCCGACGCAACGGGCCGCGGCGTCATGACCGAGGCGATCTCCCGGGTGGCTCAGTGGTATTTCGCACCCGCGGCCGAGGGCGGCTTCGGCGGGCGGCGGCTTTTCATCCGGACTGCGGCAACGAATACGGCAGCCCGTCGTACCGCCGAGAAAGCAGGCTTCCAACTGGCCGGCATCGAACGCGACGCCTTCCCGCTGTCAACCCAGCTCGACGGCAAGGCGACCTACGACCTGCTGTCCTCGGATTAGGTGGACTCTGGGTCGAACGGCGGGCGCTGGCCGGCCGGGAGGCGCTCCGGGGCCGGGTCGGCGAAGTCGGAGACAGGCTTGTCGTCGTAGTCGTCCGAGCCCTCGAGGAGGTGCTTGCGGACGAAGTTCTTCGGGTTCAGATCCTGCAGGTCGAGGTCGGCGAACTCAGGCCCGAGCTCGTTGCGCAGATCGTTCTGCGCGTTGTTGACCATCTGCCGGACCTGACGCAGCAGCCGGCCCGCGGTGCGGGCGAACTCCGGCAGCCGATCCGGGCCGAAGACGAGAACGGCGACGATCGCGATCACGACCAGCTCGAGTGGCCCGATGCCGAACATGCCCCACCTCTGTCTACGTCGTTCCAGCCCCTGCTCCCGACGCCGACCAGGGTATCTCCACTCTGGTCACGGCGCCTGCCGGGCTGCTCAACCGATCTGCTGGCCGAGGGTCAGTGTGACCTGCTTGGGCTTGCCGCTGCGCTCGTACACGAGCCGGACGCTCTCCCCCGGCTGATGCGTGCGAATCGCGACGATCAGGGTCTCGGCGGAGTCCACGGGCGCCTCGTTCACCTCGGTGATCACGTCGCCCACCCGCATCCCGCCCTTGGCGGCCGGCGAGCCGGTGGTGACCGCGCTGACCCGCGCACCGCCCTCGAACTGCATGTCCACGCTCGCCCCGATCACCGGGTACGACGCCTGGCCGGTGGCGATGAGCTGTTGCGCCGTCCGCCGGGCCTGGTCGATCGGAATCGCGAACCCGAGCCCGATGTTCCCGCTCTGCCCTTCCTCGGCACCGCGGACGGTGGCGATCGCGGAGTTGACCCCGATCACCCGCGCGTTCATGTCGACCAGCGGGCCCCCGGAGTTCCCCGGGTTGATCGCCGCGTCGGTCTGGAGCGCGCTGATGTACGACTGCTCGTTCGTGGTCTCACCCGTCGTGGTGACCGGCCGGTTCTTCGCCGAGATGATCCCGGAGGTCACCGTGCCGGCCAGTCCGAGCGGTGAGCCGATCGCGACCACGTCCTGTCCGACGATCGCGGCGTCGGACCGGCCGAACTGCACCGACGGCGCGTCCAGACCGATCACCTGGACCACAGCGAGGTCGTACGCCGGGGACCGGCCGACCAGCCGTGCGGTCGCCGTCTTCCCGTTCTGCGTGACGACCTGGATCGACCCACCCGAAGCGGCGGCCGAGACGACGTGGTTGTTGGTCAGAATGTGTCCGGAGTTGTCGATCGCGAAGCCGGATCCGGTCGCGTCCGAGTTGTCCTCGCCCTGGACCTTCAGCTGGACGACACTCGGGAGCAGCGTCGCAGCGACCGCGGAGACCGATCCGGTCTTGATCTTGGGGTCAGCACCGGCGCCGACCGGCGGACCGGGCTGCTGGGCGACCGGTGCGACGGTGTCGTGGTTCACGGCGAGCACGGTCACGGCCGCGCCGGTGCCGGCGATCACGCCGATCACCAGGGCCACGGCCGCGGCGATGACGATCACCCGGTTGGCCTTCGACGGCGGCTCCGGCGTGTACGCCCGGGCCTGCTGCTGATGCCAGTCCAGCGGCGGGGGCGGCGTGTACGTGGGCCGGTACGCCGGTTGCTGCGTCGGCCACGCCTGTCCCTGGTACACCGGCCGGAAGCTCGGCTCCTGGGACTGGGCCGGCGGCTGTTGTGCTTGGGGCTTGCCGAAGCTGCGCTGTGTGGTGGACCGGCCGTTGGTCTGCCGGTACGCGGCGTCGCTCCCGGGCGTCGGGATCGGCCTGCTACCAGCTGGCTGAGGACCGGCCACCACGGGTCCGGCGGTGAGTGGGCCGGGCTGCGGAGGGGGTCCAGCGAGCGGCGCGCTGGGGGTGGGAAGGAGCGCTGCGGGTTCCGAAGAGGTTGGGTTCGGAACTGTCGGCTCGGCGTCGTCGTTGCTCACGCTGCCCGCCTCACGTCGTCGTCGTGGTCTCGGCCGGAGACCACTCTCGAGGTTACCGGAGGGTCTTCCAGATCCGATTATCCCAGTTTCGGCGAAAGCGCACCCATCGGAGTGAGCCACGTCGCGATTTTCGCCAGCCCGGCCCCCACGCGCTGGATCGCGGTCAGCTTCGCCGGGACGTCGTGCGGGAACGCGCGGACCACCTGGCCGAGCATGTCGGCCGGCAGATCCCCGATCAGGGTGTAGACGATCCCTCCCGACGACCAGACGACGTACGACGGCATCCCGTAGCGCAGGTAGACGCCCGGGGTGTCGGTGCGGCTGAATCCCGCGACCGCGGCCGGGTCGAGCTCACCACGCTGTTCGAAGAGCGACACGTTGAAGAGTCCGTCGGAGTACGAGAACTGCAGTGAGCCGTTGGTCGTGTCCTTGTGGACGTCGTACAGCTGCATCGACGCGGGCAGCTCGGGCGCACACACCCAACCCTGCGAGCGGAGACTGTCGGCCTTGCCCAGGCCGAGCGACTCGACCCCACTCGGGACCATCGGCGGCAGATGCGCGAGGAACTCCGAGTCTTCGATCTCGAGCTCGGTGAACACCGTGGCCCGGACCATCGTCTTGCCGTCCACGCTGAACAATTGCCGCTGCAGCAGCAGTCCGGTCGCCTTGTCGATCCAGAATCGCGCCGCGAGCGTCTGGTCGCCGCGCAGGGCCTCCACCAGGACGGCCGCCCGTCCGATGGTGTCCGTGCAGCACTGGTACACGAGCTGGTACGTCGCCTTCAGCAACGCCAGCGGTCCGCCGTCAATCGACGCCTCAGAGCTCGTAGCGCGTTGCACGAAGGCCTTTGCGCCCGGTGCGGCCGACGAGCCGTCCACGCTGATCTCCGAGCCCTGCGAGGCCGCGTGCACGATGTCGAGCATCGCTGAGCTCGCGCCGTGCGGTCCCCACGCGGTGATGATCTGAGTGCCGTGGTACGAAACCCGATTCGGCGCTGCGGCCGCGCGCTCCAGCCAACTGACTGCGAGCGGTGAGTCGGCCCGAGTCGCGGTCGGCAGTGCGACCGCGACGGCGGGCGTGGGCAGGCCGAAGCCGATCAGAGCAGTACTGACCAGCACGGCGAGCCGAGTGAGGCTCACGGTTCAGCGTCCGGCCAGGGCCACCGGCTGCAGCGTCGGGCTCAGCCCGGCGTACCCAACCCCGTTGTAGGAGTTCAGCAGGGCGACCGGGTCGGCGAACGGCGCTCCGCCCGTGGCGCTGGCGTGGTCCGACGTGAAGGTCGTGACTGGCGGCTGGAGCGCGGGTGGCTGCTCCGACCGGGCCGGATCTCCGACGACGAACGCCGTACCGAGGAGAGATGCGACCGCAGCTGCCGAGCCGGCCGCGCCCAGCACGCCGGTGCGGCGTCGGGAGCGGGTGGTCCGGGCTGCGCCGGGCCTCGTGCGACCGGTGCGCCCGGCTGGGAACGCGGACCGCTGCGGGAAGAGTGCGACCGCCGGCGTGAGCACCGGGCGGACCTCCTCGCGCGGCTCCGGCGAGAACGACGAGACGCCCATCAGGCGCTGCATCAGGTCAGTGGACGGGTCCGGTGCCTCGGCTGTCGCCATCCGGGCCTTGAGCCGGCGCTGCGCGTCAACCTCGGCCCGGCAGGTGTCGCAGCCGACCAGGTGGCTCAGGACCTTGTCCCGGGAGTCATGGTCCAGCTCGCCGTCGACAACGGCGCTGAGCTTGTCCATCGGGTGCTTGTCCATCGGGTGCTGCAGGCTCATCGGTGCTCACCTCCGTCACCGAACGGGAGGTCCGCGGGCGGACCGCCGATCCGGGTCTGACCGGACCGCGGGGCCCGGTGCTCCAGGTGCTTGCGCAGCATCGACCGGCCGCGGTGGATCCGGCTGCGGACCGTGCCGAGCTTCACGTCCAGGACGTCCGCGATCTCGTCGTACGTCATGCCCTCGATGTCGCAGAGCACCACGGCCGCGCGGAAATCCTCCGGCAGCGCGTCGAGCGCGTCCTGCACATCGTGGTCGAACAGGTCGGAGTCCAGCTTCTCGGCCGGGCCCTCACCCTTGGCCGGCAGCCGGTCGTGCGCGTCGTCCGGCAGGCCGTCGAACCGGATCCGCTGCTTGCGGCGGGCGCCGTCCAGGAACAGGTTCGTGGTGATCCGGTACAGCCAGCCCTCGAACGTGCCCGGTGTGTACGACGACAGCGACCGGAAGACCCGGACGAACACTTCCTGGGTCAGGTCCTCGGCGTCGTGCTTGTTCCCGGTCAGCCGGTACGCCAGCCGGTAGACCCGGGCGGAGTGCGTGCGGACGATCTCGTCCCACGAGGGGAGCGTCTCGGGCACGGGCTGTGGGACAGGCGCCATCGAGGTGTCGACGGGCTTCACCGCAACGCCTCCCTGGGTCCTCTCGGCAATGAGCGTGAAGGCCATGGTGCCGCGGTCACCGTCCTCTGCGCACGTCGGGAAAACCCGGGTTGGACCCTGAGTTGTTCGTACGACGGCTCAACGCGGCACTCCGGCACGAAGTTCCCTCTCACCACTAGAGACGCCCGGACAGCCATTTCCGTTGAATCACCCGCTACTTTTCTTCGATGACGGCTATTGGGTCGCCGTCGCGGACCACTTCGCCCTCGACGACCTTGAGCTCGACGATGGTGCCGGAGACCTCCGCCAGGACCGGGATCTCCATCTTCATCGACTCCAAGATGACCAGCGTGTCATCTGGACCCACGGTGTCACCGGCTCGGACAGTGACCTTGAGCACATTGGCCACCAGTTCGGCCACCACGGTGTGACTCACTAGCGCTCCTCGGGTCCGGATCTCCTGCCTTGATCCTAGGCGGGAGATCCGGACCGGAGAACTCAGCCTCCGCAGGTGATCGCCGGGTAGTTCAGCGTCAGCCGGGTGTACTGCGGTGAACCGTCGTTCCAGCGGTACGCCGCGGTCGTGAGCGACCCGGCCGCCAGTGGCGGCCCGCCGCCGGTAAACGCGTGGTAGGCGCCCTTGCCGGCAGCGACGGCCGAAATCTTCTCCTCACCGACCGGAGTGGTGAATCGGACGTCCATCGGCGCCGAACCCGCGTTGTAGGCGTAGACCGGCAGCATGGCCGCGCCATTCCAGCACTGCGGCCGAGCCGATGTGGAGATGCCGAACGCCGCGTCAGACACGCCGGCCGGTGCAGCCGGTGCAGAGTCCAACCGGATCGGGTTGAAGAGCGCCGTGTTCTTGGTCTCCGCGACGCCCTTGCCCCAGGTCAGCCAGCCGCGCCGCCCGGTCCCGTCGTTCTCGTTGACGACCACAGTCGCCGACATGAGCCGATCCCCCGGCGCGAACTCCACAGTGCTCCAGGGAATGGCGACCTCGTACGTCGTCGTGTGGGCGGTGTTGTCGCGGACGACCTTCGCCTGCACACCGGGTGGAGTGCCGGCCAGCTCCACCGGAGCCCAGCGCCACGTGTCCACAGTGCCTGCATCGGTGAGCGCAGCCCCGATCTCCTGGGTTCTGGTCGCCTCACCTGGCGCACCGGACGTCATGCCGATCTGTAGACCGTCACCGCCCCAGATGTCGCCGTTCCGCTTCGGCTGCGAGAACACGTCGTCCGTGACCTTCGCGGACAGGTACAGGTTCTGACTGTCTTGAGTCAGCCAGAGCGATCCGGACAGGTCGCTGGGTCCACCCCAGCCTGTCACCGGCGGCGTCCCTGTCCCGGCCAACGAGATCGGAGTGACCTGGCTGAGCTCCGGATCGATTACCCCGTCGAGTGTCACGGTGTGCTGGGTGGCGATTGTCGGCGTACCGACTGGCCTCAGCAGGCCCGATGCCTTGAAGAAGCCGACACCTGAGATCCGCAGGCTCGCTGCCCAGTCCGATGGCGCTGTGACCGGGAGTGTCACGTCGGCCGACGCCGTACCGTGCGCTGCGATCACCGTGCCGGCCAAGAGCGTTCCGGATCCCGGTCCGGACGCCCAGTCGAGTCCCGCGACCGTATACGAGTGGGCTGAGGTGTTCTTGACGCGCAGACGAAGCAGGTCCTGCCCAGAGGTACTCAGAACGTGTGAACCCGTGACGACCAGTGGTGCGGTCGCCGTACCGCTCGTGGTCAGCAGTGCGGCAGTCGCGCCATCCACCGTGACCTTTGCCGAGTAGGTCCGGGCGCCGGTCGAGTTCTGAGCGGCGTAGGTGACGGGCACGGACACCGTGCCACCTGCAGGGACGTTGCCGCTCGTCTGGCCGGTGCCTGCCTGAACGGTGAAGGCGTGTGCGCTCGCGTCCGGGTTGGTGAAGGTCAGAGTGCCGCCAACCGGGTCACCGGCAATCTCCGGCTGCACTGCCAGGGAAAAGCGGGTCGAGAGCGCTACCCCACTGATCGCACCTTTCAGGTACACGGGCTCGGGTCCCGCGGTCACCCAGACGTGGCCGCCCGAGTCCGCGGTCAGATTGGTGACTGCGCCGTACATGTTGGTGACCTGGACGGTCGAGCCGGGCGTCGCGCCCGCGTTGACCAGCGTGGGCGTCTGTGCCCAGACCGCGTGCACTGTCTGGGCGCCGCCGGCGTTGAAGGCGACGTCGTACCCGTTGGTGCCGAACTTGGTCTGGCCAATCAGCGGCAGCTGGTCGATCTGCCGAGCCAGGACGGCGGTTGCGACGTACGACGGCTTCGGTACTAGCGCACCGCGGGTGTCCAACGTGTTGCGGACCAGTCCGAAGCGGTGCTCGACGTTGGTCGGGTCGGTCCCCGAGTCCATGAAGTTGTAGCCGCTGTAGCGGGCAACACCGTTGCCGAAGGCCAACAGTTCGCCACGGATCAGGTCGCGGGCCTGGACCGGCTCACTGACTGCCGTGGCGCTGGTGCCGGTCGCCCAACCCTGCTCGGAGATGTAGATCGGCTTGGTCGAGCCATGCGCGGCCATGATGCTGCGGATCGTGTTGACGTAGGCAACCGACGCTTCCGGGTCGCTGGGCTGCACGTACGGGTGGATCGTGATTGCATCGACGTAGTCCAGACCACCCAGGTCGGCGAACCGGGTGAACCAGGTCTGCCAGTCCGCGATGACTGCCAGCGACGGACCGGTGAGCTTGACGTCCGGATGCTTCGCGCGGACCGCCGCGCTGACCATCTTGAGCAGTGCGACGTAGTTTTCGGCCGTGGCACCAGCAGGGCCGTTCTGATCACGCCAGTTCCACTCGTTCCACAGTTCGTACGTCGTGTGCGCCGTACCGAACTCGTTGACCGCGGCGACGGCGTACCGGGTGAAGGCCTGCCGTTGCGCGTCGGTCGACGGCGCCTCGTCCGGGTAGTAGAGCGTGTTGCCGTAGTCGAGGATGTTGAGGAAGTCGATGTTGTTCGCGTCCAGTGCCGCCTTGTAGTCCTTCACCTTCTGCGGGAACTGGATCACCCCCGGCGTGGTCTCCGCTGCGGCCCAGAAGGCCTCGTCACGCGCGGTCGAGATACCGGCCTTGGCCAACAGCGGCACCGAACCCACACCGGGGTTGGCGCCGCTGCTGAAGCCGAGTCCGGTGGCGACGCCGATCCGGGTGTCCGTCGAGGTCGAGAAGTCGTGCGGTGCGAGCATCGAGAAGTCCGTACCGCCGTTGGTCACCCAGCCGTCGGACGAGGTCGCGGTGAGGTCGGCCTGGTACCAGCCCGGCGTGCTGATCGACAGAGCGAGCTGTCCGTTCAGCGAGGCGGCTGTTGCGGAGCCCTTGGCGACCTCTGTGCCGGTCGCGTCCCGCACGGTCCAGGCGACCGTGGCGGCGTTGGTACTGAAGCCCAGCGTGACCTGCTGGCCCACGGTGAAAGCATTGCCGACCGTTGTCGGCGTGATGGTCAGAGTCGGCGCGGCGGTGGCGGCCGCGTGAGCGGGTGACTGGAGTACGGCGGCCAGCAACAAACCGGCCGTGAGAAGACTGACTGCGCCAGAGCGGCGGCGGGCCATGTAGTGCTCCTCCCAGGTGAAAGCGAAAGCGGTTTCGCACATCACACCCTCATCCCCGGCGAGCCGCCTGTCAACGGCTCGCAGCAAGGGAGTGCCTGATGGTCACGCGCCGTCGCGAGCATGTGCTCGGTGCGGTGCATCGGCGTGCTGGAGTGAAGGCCTCGATGCTTTTCCATCGTGGCCTTTGCTCCAGTGCGGCGAGGTGCCGTGCCGAGTGCAGCGCAGTAGGCGCGGGACCATTAGGCACTCCCTCACTACGATGAGCAGATGGCCGACCAGCTGATCACCTTGTCCGATGTGGCTACTGCGGCTGGGGTCTCGCTGTCGACTGCCTCGAAGGCTCTCAACGGCACGGACCGGATCTCTCAGGCCACCCGGGACCACGTCCGGGACACCGCCGTACGCCTCGGCTTCCGGCACAACGCACTGGCTCGCTCGTTCGCCCGCGGCCGCAGCCAGACGATCGGCGTGCTCACACATCGCGCATCGAACCCGTTCACCCGGATCGTCCTGGCCACCGTCGCCACCGAGCTCGGCGCCAAGGAGCAGGCCATCCTGCTGTACGACGCACGCCTGGGCGATCACGACATCACCGAGAGCGTGCTGCAACTGCGCGCCCGCCGGATCGACGGTGTCATCGTGATCGGCACAGGTACGTCGTACCCGACACCGTCCATCACCGAGCGGTTCGAAGTACCGGTGATCTACGCGTTCACCTTCACCGAGGACCCGACCGACGTCACGATCACCTCCGACGACGCGGCGATCGGGCGACTCGCGGCCAACCACTTGATGTCGAAAGGCCGACGCCGGCTCGCGCACATCACCGCGGAGCCACACGACCACGCCGCCCAGCGTCGAGCCCAGAGCGCCACTCAGGCGCTCACGGACGCCGGACTGGAGTGGGCAACGCCGGTGCGCTTCGGGCGCTGGCGCGAGGACTGGGGTGAGGTCGCGGCGCGTGAGGTGCTGGCCGAGGTGCCCGACGTCGACGGGATCTTCTGCGGCAGTGACGCGATCGCCCGCGGCGCCGAGCGGGTCGTGCGGGCCAGTGGCCGACGGGTGCCCGAGGACGTGTCGATGATCGGCGTGGACAACTGGGAACAGCTGATGCACGACCAACGCGTGACCCGGCACCTGACCACGATCGAGGTCGGGCTCGAGGAGATCGGCCGCCGCGTCGCGGCCCAGCTACTCGACCCCAACCCCGAGCCCGGCATCCAGTACGTCACCCCTCAGTTGGTGATCGCGGAAACGGTCTGATCGTCCTCGTGGATCGAGTAGCGCGGGCTGAACCCGAGGAGGTCGCGCGCGCGGGACGTGTCGACCAGTGCATCCCGTCCGGCGACAGGACGTCGTACCGGGACTGTCGGTGCGTAATCGCGCAACAGCTCTTCTGTTGGGCGGTCGATCAGGACGTCATCCGCGGCCAGCCCGACCACGTGCGCTCCGGTCGCCGGTGACTCCAGTGCGGCGATGATTGCCCGGACGCCGTCGCGGAGATCGAGATAGGCCCAGCCTTCACGCGCCATCGTGGACGGGTCGCGCTCGGCGTTGGCCGCGAATCTGCGCAGCTGTTCGCGAGATTTGACCAGTGGAAAGCGCAGTGCGATCACGTTGACGCCCCACCGCCGCCAGGCCATCCGGGCACTCTGTTCGTCCACACTCTTCGACAACGAGTACGCATCCGCGATGTCCGCACGGATGTCCTCGTCGAGCGGGTAGTACGCCGGCAGGACCGGATGCACGTTCATCGGTACGCCGAACGCGTTGATGCTGCTCGCGATCACCACCCGGCCGACCCCCCGCTGCCCTGCCTGAGCGAGCACGTTGAACGTCGCCGTCACGTTGTTGTCGAACACCTCCTCCGGCGTACCCAGGCTGGGATGCGGAATCGCCGCCAGATGCAGTACGGCGTCCACCCCGTCCAGTGCGGTCCCGACATCGGCCACCGAACGCGCATCGCCGACCAGCGAGCGGTCCGCCGTACTGGCGTGGTCGTAGCGCAGCGACAGGCCGGTCACGCCGTACCCGGCGTGCCGGAGCCCGGCGACCGCCGCCCGGCCGATGGAACCATCCGCACCGGTGACCAGCACCCGCCTCACGCCTTGATCCCTCCGGACAGACCGACGCCACGCAGGAACGCCCGCTGGAAGACCAGGAACAACGCCACCGGGATCAGCAGGGCCAGGAACAGACCCGCCAACTGGATGTTGAGCTCCGTCGCCCTGGCGATCTTCGGCAACGCCACCGAGACCGGCTGCAGATCGGGATTCGTCAGCACCAGCAGAGGCCACAGATAGTCCTTCCAGGACGAGATGATGCTGAGCAGCAGGACCACGCCGAGGATCGGGCGCGACAACGGCAGGACGAGCGAGGTGAAGACCCGCAGTGAGCCGGCGCCGTCGATCCGGGCCGCCTCGAAGTACTCGCGCGGGATGCCGTCGAAGAAGCGCTTCACGATCAGCACGTTGAACGCGCTGGCCGCCGGCGGCAGCCAGACCGCCCAGAACGTGTTCGTCAGGTTGCTGTGCACCACCGGCAGTTTGAGCACGGTCAGGTACAGCGGGACGAGCGAAACGATGTGCGGCACGAAGAGCGTGACCAGGATCGCGGCCGACAACCACGGTCCCCAGCGCGGCCGGAGCACACTCAGCACGTAGCCGGCCGTCGTACAGACGATCAGGGAGGCGAGCGCCGTACCCGCCGCGATGATGCCGGTGTTGCCGAGGTAGTAGCCGATGTGGCCTTGCTGCCAGGCAGTGGCGAGGTTCTGCCACTGCACGTGTCCCGACGGGAAGAACGCGAGTGGTTGCCGGATGCTGTCCTGGGTCGGCGAGATCGCTGCCTTGAGCAACCAAAGGAACGGTCCGAGGCCGGCCACGAGCAGTCCGGCGAACACCAGGACCTGACCGATGAGGAACGGCACCCGGACCCGCGTCTGCCTGCGGTCCGCGTCCGACAGCGCGCCACGCTCGCTCATTCTGTACTCCAGCCACGCGTGGCCAGCTGAAAGACAGCCGACAGTACGCCGAGTGCCACGGCCAGCAAGACGCTGAGCGCCGTCGCGGCACCGTAGTCGCCATTGACGAAGGCGTAGTTGTAGATCAGCAGGAGGATCGTTGTGGTCGATCCCTGCGGCCCTCCGCCCGTGAACAACAAGGGCTCGGTGAAGAGTTGCATCGTCCCGATCACCTGCAGGAGAAGCATCAGCAGCAGCACTCCGCGCAGATGCGGCAGCATCACGTGCCACACCCGCCGGAACACGCCGGCGCCGTCCAGCTCGGCCGCCTCGTACAGATCAGCTCGGACCGAAGTCAATGCAGCGAGGTAGATGATCACTGCGTTGCCGGCACCGGCCCAGGTCGCCTCGAGCACGATCGACGGCATCGCCGACCCCGGACTGTCCAGCCACAGGAACGGTCCGAGGCCGACCCACCCCAGGATGGTGTTGAACATCCCGTTCGGTGACGGGTCGTAGAAGAACCGCCACAGCAGGATGGCCACCACGGGTGGGGTGATCACCGGCAGGTACGCGAGTGTCGTGTACGCCCAGGACCGGCCGCGCAGCTCGGACAGGAACATCGCCAGCAGGACCGGCAGCGGGAAGCCGAAGAGCAACGCCAGCAAGGTGAACCAGACTGTGTTCGCGGCTGCCTGACCGACACCCGGGTCGGTCAGGACGTACCGGAAGTTCTCCAGCCCGACCCAACGCACCGGATCGATCAGGTTGGTCTGCTGCAGGCTCATCACCAGCCCGCGGACGATCGGGCCCCAGGAGAAGACCACGAAGACCACGAGTACCGGCAGCGCGAACACCACTGCCGGCACTCCGTTGCGCAGGCGCCGGATCAACTCAGCGCCCAAGCTTGGCGTTCACCGTGGCAGCGGCCTTGGTCAGCAGCGCCGGGATGTCGGCCTTCGCGTTGCCCAGTACGGTCTGCACAACCGGATCGAGGGCGGCGTACACCTCCTGTGCCTTCACAGGCGGCTCAGGGATGATCTTCTGATCCGCTGCGACCTTCGTGTACGCGGCGAAGTTCTCCAGCGGGACGTTGACGTACGGCTTGATCCAGGAGTTGTACGTCGCGTACTGGTCCGCCGCGACCACCGGTAGACCTGGCACACCGACAGGCAGCTTCCCGGCCACACTGGTCTTGGCACTCGTCACAGCGGCGTCCTGGTTCACGTACTTGTTCAGGTAGTTGTACTTGATCCACTTGATCGCAGCGGCCCGTTCGGCGTCCGTCGTACTCGGACTGACGACCTGCACGCTGCCACCGCTGAGGGTGCCGTGATCGCCGCCCTGCTGGGGCATCGGGCCGATGCCGAACGACGACGCCTTCAGCCCGTTCGTCTGGACCAGCGTGCGATAGGAGTCCGGTGCGGCCATGTACATGCCGATCTTGCCGGCCGAGAAGGCTTTGGAGATGCCGTCGATGTCGTAGAGCACCGCCTGGCCCATCGACTTGTCGACCCACTTCATGTCGTGCAGCGCCTGTAGTGCGGCCTTCGACGGCGCATCGTCGAACGACGCCTTGGTGCCGTCGGCGTTCTCGATCGTGCCGCCGAACGCGTAGGTCTGGGTGGTGAACATCCAGCCGCCGGTGTTGTTCGTGGTCATCTGCGCGTAGCCGGCCTGATCGGTCGCGGCGGTGATCTTCTTCGCGTCCGCGCGGACCTCGTCCCACGTCGTGGGCGGCTTGTCCGGATCCAGGCCGGCCTTGGTGAACAGCTCACGGTTGTAGACCAGCCCCACCGAGTACGCGGCCGTCGGAACGGCGTACACGTTGCCCGCCTGGTCCTGGGCGATCTTCAGCACGGTCGGATTCAGGTCCTTCAGCAGCCCGTCGTCCTTGAGCGCCTTGGTCAGGTCCGCGACCTGCTTGCGCGCGATCATGCCCTGCGGCTCGGTGAACGGCACATTCAGTACGTCGGGGAGCTGGCCGCCGGCCGCCTGGGCCTGGAACGTGGTGGGGTCCCAGAGCGTCTCGACCGGGTTCAGCTTGATGTCTGGGTTCGCCGTCTGGAAGTCGGCCACCCTCTTGTCGAACGCCGCCCGGTTGGCCGGGTCGGAACTACTGGGACGGTCACCGACCGTGATCGTCACCTGTCCACCCCCACCGGAGTCACCGGACGCGGAAGGTGCGCTGGAGCAGGCCACCAGTCCTGCCAGCGCCATCAGGGAAGCGGAAACCACTGCGGTGGAACGGATTGCGGTTCTGGTCATCGGAACTCCTCAGCGGGCCTGCACCAGACGATGGTGCTCAGGGCGATCGGCGAGCCGATCGTTCCGCAGAGTAGCGCAAGCGCTTTCGCAAATACTAGACCTCAGCCCCGGTCGGACGTGTGGTTGTCCAGCGCGGCCGCTACTGCTGGTCGAGGATGACGGAGCGGGTGAGGCTGCGGGGCTGGTCGGGGTTGAGGCCGAGGGCGAGCGACTTCGCGACGGCGACGCGCTGGGCGACGACGAGAGACGCCATCGGGTCGAGGTCCGGGTGGTGGACGACGGTCGCACCGGTGGCGGCAACGTCGTCGAGCAGACCCGCCGGCGGCTCGCCGAAGATCCAGACGCCGCGACCGGGCTGGGCGATCGCGATCGGGCCGTGCCGGTAGTCCATCGCCGGGTAGGCCTCGGTCCACGCCGACGCGGCCTCACGCTGCTTCAGCGCGGCCTCGTGGGCCAGACCGATGGTCCAGCCGGTCCCGACGTACGTGACCTGCTCCAGCTTGGCCAGCTCGTCCACGTCGATGGTCAGGGCGGTCTGAGCGTCCGCGGCGGCCTGCGTGAGGTCCTGACCCAGCGATGCGCGCAGCAGTCCCAGCGTGGTGGTCGCGAACCGGGTTTGCACAACGGACTGCTCATCGGCGAAGTCCAGCATGATCGTCTGATCGGCCAGCTCGACGATCGGCGATCCCGGCGTTGCGGTGATCGCCACGGTCGGGAGGTCGGTCGCGCGGATCAGGTCCAGCACCTCGGTCGTCGTCCCCGAGCGGCTGATCACGACGATGGCGTCGTACTGGCGATCCGCCGGGAACTCGGATCCCGCGAAGGCGTCGGTCTCGCCGTGCCCCAGGCTCTCGCGGAGTACGGCGTACGCCATCGCCATGAACCACGACGTGCCGCAGCCGACCGCGGCAACGCGCTGACCACGCTGCGGAAGTGCTCCGCCGTACTGCGCGAAACCGTCCGAAACCTGCCGCCAGAGGTCAGGCTGGGTGGCGATCTCGGTGGTCACGAAGGGGCTCGCCGCTGGGCTCACCGCTGGGGTCTGGGTCATGGTCGTCTCCACGCTTGTGCTGGGCATGTCCTGGGCTTGTCATGGTCGAAACTGCTCGAACGTGATCGAATGGTGCCAACCAGCCCCACCTCGGCTGACTGATTGTGTGAAGGAGGAGCCCCGGGTGAAGCGTTATGAACGCCTGAACACCTTGCTCGAGTCGCTCGCCGAGAAGGGCGCCATCGACGTCGACGAGCTCGCCGAGCAGTTGCATGTGTCCGCGGCGACGATCCGGCGCGACCTGGACCACCTCGGGAAGCAGCAGCTCCTCACCCGGACCCGCGGCGGCGCGGTCGCCAACGCGGTGTCGTACGACCTGCCGCTGCGCTACAAGACTGCGCGTTTCGCCTCCGAGAAGCAGCGCATCGCGCAGGCGGCGGCCACGCTGGTGCGGCGCGGCATGGTGATCGGGATGAACGGCGGGACCACGATCTCCGAGGTGGCGCGCACGCTGGCGACCCGGCCGGAGTTGTCGGCCGAGCACGGCGAGCCGGCGTTCACCCTCGTCACCAACGCGCTGAACATCGCGAACGAGCTGATCGTGCGGCCGCACGTGAAGATGGTGCTGACCGGCGGCGTCGCGCGGCCGCAGTCCTACGAGATGATCGGGCCGCTGTCGCACCGGATCCTGTCCGACCTGTCCCTGGACATCGCGTTCATCGGCGTGGACGGGATCGACGAGACCGGCGCCACCGCTCATCACGAGGGCGAGGCGAACATCAACCAGCTGATCGTCAGCCGGGCCGCCAAGGTCGTCGTGGTCGCCGACTCCTCCAAGCTCGGGCAGCGCGCGTTCGCCCGGATCTGCGAGCTGAGCGAGATCGACACCCTCGTCACCGACGCGCAGGCCGACGAGTCCCAGCTGACCGTGTTCAAGGAAGCCGGGATCGACGTCATCCGCGCCTGACCGCACTCTCATCGCCCGCACCTCCCGGGATCCTCCGCGCCTCGTTCAGAGGCTCCAAAACCTGCTCAGGTCGATCATATCTGATTCAAGGAAGATAGTTATGAGCAGGAGTGCGCAGTCTCAGCGCGGGAGACACGGAATGCGGACTCGGTGCCGCTAGGCTTCGGACCAGGATGAGGAATGCAGCGGCGCGACACTCGGCAGATCTTTGGGAGGGCATCATCGCCACCGGCATCGACCCGACGTCCTGGGCGTACGCCGAGGACTACACCGGCGAGGACGAAGTCGTCACCGGTGCACGGGCGAGCGCGCAAGAAAGCGGAGTCGCCCCGATCGGCCCCGGCACGGCCGCCGCGCTGAGCCTGCTGGCTGCCGGCGTGGGCGCGAAGGCAGTCGTCGAGATCGGCACCGGCACCGGCGTCTCCGGGCTGGCGCTCCTGCGCGGGATGCGCACCGACGGCAGCCTCACCACCGTCGACATCGACGCCGAGAACCAGCGCCTGGCCCGCAAGACGTTCCTCGACGCCGGCGTCACGTCGAACCGCTTCCGCCTGATCGCCGGCGCCGGCCTGGACGTGGTCACGAGACTCACCGACGGCCACTACGACCTGGTCTTCTGCGACGCCGACCGCCGCGAGAACACGGCGTACCTGCACGAGGCCCTCCGCCTGCTCCGCCCCGGCGGCGTCGTAGCCTTCGCCGGCATCCTCACCGGCGGCCGGGTAGCCGACCCCGCCCACCGCGACCCCGACACCACCGCCCTCCGCGACCTGATCCGAGCAGTCCGCGAAGACGACGACCTGGTCTCAGCCCTCCTCCCCACCTCCGAAGGCCTCCTAACCGCCGCCAAACGCCTCCCCTAAGCCAGCCACACAAAGAGTGACTGCGTCACACCGACGGTGACGGTGCAGGCTGAAGAACATGCTAAAGAAACCAACAAACATACTAAGATGTCCGGTGATTAGTATGTTTATCGGTTTCTTTGGAGGAAGCGCTGCGCCGGCATCAGTTGCCTGCGCGGTGCTGAGCGGCACCAGCGCGGGCGGTTTCGGGTCAGCCGGTGAGGCGGGTTAGTTCGGTGGTTAGTTGGTGCCAGGGGTCGGTTCGGGGGTCTATGAGTTCGTAGTGTCCGCAGTCTTCTACGCGGATGAAGTGGGCGGTGGGGTGTGCGCTGAAGTAGGACTCGGTGACGGCGATCGGGACGACGGTGTCGTTGCGGCCGTGGATCAGAGACACCGGCGCGATGGACGGCGGCAGGTGGACGGGGTCGAGGTCGTTGCGGACGCCGCTGCCGATGAAGTCCTGTACGGCGCCGTCGTCGAGGCCCAGCCGGTCAGCCATCAGGAGGTCGGCGACCGGCGCGAGCGCGATCAGAGCGCGCAGACGGACCGGATTGAGCGTCGCGGCGGCCCACATCGCCAACTGCCCACCGGCGGAGTGACCGATCAGCACATAGCCGGCGTGGACGTCGACCAGGTCGGGCAGCGCGTCGAGCGCCGTACGAACGTCAGACGTCGTGAGGTCGGGGTTACCGGGCTCGCGGCGGTACTCCAGCGACACCACCGGCCAGCCGAGGTCGGAGAGGGCGGCACCGAGCGGCCGCAGATGCGTACGGTCGTAGTCCGGCCGCCAGAAACCACCGTGCACCAGCACAACCAACGGCCGGTAGTCCTTCGCGTGCCAGTGATCCATCACCTGGAGCGCATGGTCGCCGTACCGGAGCTCCTCGTCGGGCTCCCGGGCCTTCCGGGACAACACCGATCGGTCTTCACTCATTCGGACCTCCCGAGATAGCGAAGAGCGTTGGTGGACAGCAGTTTCAGCTGCTGATCCGCGGTCAGGAAACCGGCCTTCCGTACCACCTCCCCGACCGGCCGCTCACCCAATGGATAGGGATAGTCACTGCCGACCAGAACGCGATCTTCCCCCACGGTATCCACAAGAAGCCGTAAAGGCGCTGATTCGAACACCACCGTGTCGACGAAGAACCGGTCGAGGTAGTGCGACGGTGGATGCTCGGAGCAACCACGCACGATGTCCCCGCGCCGGTGCCAGGCGTTCTCCAGGCGCCCCAGCCAGAACGCGAAACTCCCACCGCCATGGGCGAAACAGATCCGCAGGTACGGCGGAAGCGCGTCGAAAGCACCTCCGAGGATCATCGCGATCAGGGACAGATGGGTCTCGGCCGGCATCCCGGTCAGCCAGCGGGCCATCCACCGATCCAGCCGCGGACCGCCCGGCATGTCCCACGGATGCACCAGCACGGGCATCCCGGTCTCGGCGCAATGGTTGAGGAAGGCAACGATACCGGCATCGTCGAGATCCTTGTCGCCGACGTGATTCCCGATCTCGACACCGGCATGTCCGGCGGCCCGGCAGCGATCGAGCTCGGCGCAGGCCGCCTCCGGATCCTGCAGCGGCACCTGGCAGAACGGCACGAACCGGTTGTCCCCGGCAAGCGTCTCCAGGGTCAGATCGTTGAAGATCCTTGCCAGCTTGACCGCCTGCGCGGCCGGCCGGTCGTACCCGAAGAACACCGGCGTCGGCGACACCACCTGGACATCGATGCCGTCGGCATCCATATCCGTCCGACGGGCGCCCGGATCCCAAGCCTGTGGTCCGATCGGGCGGAACTCGGTCTCGCCGATCATGATCATCGCCGCGCGCTCGGAGTCGATCCGCAGCCACGGCCACCCGTCCCCGCCACACGCCGCCGCCAGATCCGGCCACCCGTGCGGGACCAGGTGGGTGTGAACGTCAACCGTCACGCGACACCCCGGCCGGTCGCCACGCCTAGCCCTTTCCCGGGTGCACCGTGCCGCAGTTCGGGCACGTCCGCGCTTCCTCGCTCTCGTAGAACGCCTTGAACACCGGCGGAAGGTCGGCGACGATGTCGTTCACCTGCAACTCGACCTCGTGCACGATCGCGTTGCAGTTGGCGCAGTACCAGCGGAACTTCTCCAGCGTGCCCTGCTCACGGACCCGCTCGATCACCAGGCCGATCGAGTCCGCGTCACGCTGCGGCGAGTGCGGCATGCTCCGCGGCAGCACCCACAGCTCCCCCTCGTTGATGTCGACCCGGGCCGGTCCGTCCTCGGTCATCACGTCGACGTGCATGGTGCCTTTGATCTGGTAGAAGAACTCCTCGTAGGGATCCACGTGGAAGTCGGTGCGCTGGTTCGGCCCACCCACTACCATCGTGATGAAGTCGTCGCCGGTCGGGAACATCTGCTTGTTGCCCACCGGCGGCTTCAGCAGATGCTTGTTGTCCTCGATCCACTCCGGAAAGTTCGTCGACTCCAGCTTCGCCATGCCTACTCCTCCTCCGCACGCCGCGGGATCGCCGCGATGCCGGATATCTCGATCAGCAACTGTGGATGCGGCAACTGATGAACAGCGACGGTCGTCCGAGCGGGACCGGACTCGTCGAAGAATTCCCCATACACCTCGTTGTACCCGCCGAAGTCGTTCATCGACACCAGGTACGTCGTCACGCTGACCAGATCATCGAGGCCCGCCCCGACCGCCGCCAGGATGTCCGCGATGTTCTCCAGCACGGCCCGGGTCTGCACCCCGATATCGAGCGCCACCGTCCCCAACGCATCGACGGAGGCGCCGGCAATCGTGTTGTCCGGCAACCGGCTCGACGTCCCCGAGACGAACGCGAACCCACCCACGACCTTCACATGCGGAAACCGCCCCCGCGGAACCGCCTTCCCCGCCACCACCTTCGCCGCCATCACGTTCGCATCAGCCACGAGAACACCTTGCCCCACGACTTCGCACCCGCCAAGGACCCACGACTCACGCCGCGTCGCCCGGTCCGGCGGCCTCGGCTACCATCGGACCTCCGTGGTCGCGGGACCGCAGGGCATGGACCGGACGAGCTGCCGAGGACGGAACTGGGGGCCTGAGGGTGGGCGAGCGGAGACCTTCCCTGCAGGATCAGATCCGGGCCCGGCGCAACGTCGTCTTCGTCGGGCGCGAGGAGCCGCTGGCCCTGTTCGAGCGCAATCTGGTCCTCCCGGCATCCGACCCGCGGCGCCGCTTCGTCTTCAGCGTGCACGGCACCGCCGGCGTCGGCAAGACGACGCTGGTCCGGCGCTGGCGACAACTCGCCGACGAGCACGGCTGCGCGACCGGAGCCGTCGATCAGGCGTACGACGTACCGTCGGCGCTCGAACAACTTGCGAGCACCCTGGCCGACTCCGGCCACGAGTGTGCCGGGTTCAGCCGGAAGCTGGCGCAGTACCGCAAGGCCCGGCGGGCCGTCGACGCCGATCCGAACGCTCCGACCGGCATCTCGTCGCTGCTGACCCGCTCGGCGACCCGGATCGGTCTGCGCGCGGTGGACGGCATCCCCGTGGTCGGCGCGGTCACCGGCGAGATCGACAAGCAGGAAGCGGCGCTGCTGGTCGACCAGGCCCGTGCCTTCCTCGCGCGCCGGTTCGGCCGCAAGCACGATCCCGACCTCCTGCTCGAGCCGATCGAGATCCTCAGTACGGCCTTCGTCACCGACCTGTGGCAGCTCGGCGAGCGGCCGCTCGTACTGTTCGTCGATACCTTCGAGGAGACCGGGACGTTCCTCGACGACTGGCTCCGGCAGTTGCTGGCCGGCCAGTTCGGTCACCTCCCCGAAGACACCGTCCTGGTGCTGTCGGGCCGGCGGCCGCTGGACGCCAATCTCTGGGCCGACTACCTGGACATCCGCGCCGATGTCGAGCTGCAGGTGTTCACCGACGCCGAGGCGCATGAGCTCCTCGCCGCCCGCGGTGTCGTCGATGCCGCGACGGTGGACCTCGTCCTCGAGCTGTCCGGCCGCCTCCCGGTGCTCGTCGCCATGCTGGCCGCGACCGTGACCGACGGGACGGCGGGTACGACGGATCCCACCGACACCGCGGTCGACCTCGCCCTGAAGGGATTGTCCGATCCCGAACGACGCGCCGCCCTGGACGCCTCGCTGCCCCGCCGGCTGGACCGTGACACCCTCACGCTCGCGGCGGGTCCGACCGCCGACTTCGAGTGGCTGCGCAGGCTTCCGTTCGTCGTCGCCCAGACAGACGGCTACTACTTCCACCCCGTCGTCCGGACGGCGATGATTCGCTCGTTCCGCCGCGCCGGCCCGGGCGACTGGCCGATCCGCCACCGTGCACTGACCGATCACTACCGGACCAGGCAGGAACGGCTCGGGGTTCCGGCCGGGGAGGAGTGGAAGGACAACCGCTGGCAGGACCTGAAGCTCGAGGAGACCTACCACGACCTGTGCGCGAGCGGAGCGCCCGCGCTGCAGAACGCCCTGCACGGGTTGATCCAGGTCTATCGCTGGACCGCCGACCGCACGATCCGCTGGGCCCGCACGATCGCGCAGGCCGGGCACGATTCGGGGGCCGAGGTGATCCAGGCCCGCGGCGAGCAGCTCGGTGCGTGGCTGCTCGGTGGCATCCGCGGCGAGCTCGACCTGCTCGACAACCTTGCCGGCGATCCGACGATGGACAAGTCGCACCGGTGGCTGACGCTGCTCGCCCGCGTCGCACTGCACACCAGGATGGGTGAGCACGAAGCCGCCCTGCGAGATCTCGATCGGGCCGACCTGCTGTACGCCGCCGGCGCGGCGAGCCTGGAAATGCGCGGAGCGACCCTCGGCAAGCTCGGCGATTACGACCAGGCCTTGGTCGCGCTGGACGCGGCAGTGCGGCTGGCGCCGAACTACAGCATCGCCGTCGCCGGCCGGAGCGAGGTCCACCGCCTGCTGAACCAGTACGACGCGGCGCTCGCGGACATCGACCGTGCGATCGCCCTGCGCCCCGCGGATCCGTCGTACGTCTCGTCCAGGGGACTGCTCTACGCGGACCTGCACCGCAACACCGAAGCGAAGGCCGATCTCGACCGGGCCGTGGCGCTGGCACCGACCGAACCGGCCTGGCTGACCCTGCGGGCCGACTTCCTCAGCGAGCTCGGCCGGTTCACCGAGGCCTTGGCCGACCTCGGCCGGGTCCTGGACCTCGAGCCGAACTCACCCGTCGCTCGCCTCAACCGGGCCGTCCTCCTCACGGCCCTGGGACGACGCGACGAAGCACTCGCCGACTTCGACCACCTGTCCGGCCCGGAGTTCGGCGACGAGGTGACGCTCCTCCGAGTCTGGATCCAGTTCTCCGCCCAGGACCCGGCCGACGGGATCGCGGAGCTCTCCCGGTTGATCGACCAGGACCCGAACGACGCCTTTCTGCACGGCAGCAGAGGAGTGATGTATCACGCCGCGGGCCGGCTCGACGACGCCCTGCGAGATTTCGGGCGCGCGCTCGAGCTGGATCCTGACGACACCAGCACGCTCAGCACCCGGGCAGAGGTCTACGCGGAGCTCGAGAGGTTCGCCGAGTCCCTCGCCGATCTCGACCGGGCGCTCGAACTGGAACCGCGGTCGGCTCGGCTCCGCGTCGTCCGCGCGAACGTCCGGCACCAAGCCGGCGATCACCGCGGGGCACTCGCGGACCTGGACCGCGCCGCCGAGCTCGAGCCCGAGTCCGCGGAAGTGTTCAGCGCGCGCGGATCGCTGCTGGCCGACGACGATCGGGCCCTTGCGCTGACCGAGCTGGACCGGGCGATCGCACTCAATCCGGACGATCTTCCCGCCCTGGCCAAGCGAGCCCAGATGCAGATCTATCGGGGCGACTTCCAGGCCGCACTCGAAGACTTCGAGAGCATCCACCGGATCCTCCCGCACGAACACTCGGTCCTTGCGCTCCGTGCCTGGGCGCACAGACTCCTGGGCAACGCGGACGCGGCACGCCGCGATCTCGACCAAGCCGTCCAGCTCGCTCCCACCCACGGGCTCACCCTCGGCATGCGCGGTGACTTCTTCCGCCGACGCGGCGACTACCCTGCCGCGGTCAGCGACCTCACCCGGGCGATCGAGCTCGCCCCCACCCGCGCGTCGCTCTTGATCGGCCGGGGCCAGACCTACCTGGCCATGGGCCACTATCCGGCGGCCACTGCCGACTTCACGCGGGCCGCCGAGCTTGAACCCTCGAACGGCGATGCCTGGTACAGACAGGCCTTGTCGTGGTTGTACCAAGGCGCTGAGGACACTGCCCGGCCGTTGCTCGAGCAGGCGGTTGCGGCATCGGTCACCAAGCTCGGGGCGGATCTGCCCGATGATGTTCCCGGCCGGCTCGACGCACTGCGTGGGCTTCAGGGCGACGAGCGAGATCGCCTCCTGCTCGTGGTCTTCGCGACCGCGCTGGGGTATCCAGACGCCGCCGACAGACTGCTGGCGGACCTGATCGCCGCCGGGGCGCCCGCGAACGTCGTGCCCGACGTGATCACGGATCTGCGCGAGCTCGGCGCTTTCGTCGGTGCCGACACCGTGGCCCCGTTGATCGCCAGACTGACCCGGAGCTGATCAGGTCAGCTCGATGCAGACGTTGGTCAGTTCGGAGTAGAAGTCGAGGGAGTGTCTGCCGCCTTCGCGGCCGACGCCGGAGAGTTTCATGCCGCCGAAGGGGGTGCGGAGGTCTCGGAGGAACCAGGTGTTCACCCAGACGATGCCTACGTCCAACGCGGGTCCGGCGCGGTGGGCGCGGCCGACGTCGCGGGTCCAGATAGTTGCCGCCAGCCCGTAGTCCGAGTCGTTCGCGAGTGCGTACGCCTCGTCCTCGTCGTCGAACGGCGCAATATGGCAGATTGGGCCGAAGACCTCCTCGCGGTTGGTCCGGGCGTCGGCCGGCAGACCGGTCACCACGGTTGGTTGCACGTAGCAACCACCGTCGCGGGCGTCGCCGAACGACGGTACGCCGCCGCCCGCGAGCACGTCGGCGCCTTCGGCCCGGGCGAGGTCGTAGTACGAGAGCACCTTGTCGCGGTGCTGTTTCGAGATCAGCGGCATGTTCATCGTGGCCTCGTCGCTGGGCCACCCGAAGCGCAACTCGTCGGCCCGCGCAGCCAGCCTGGCGGCGAACTCGTGGAAGATCGGGCGCTCGACGTACAGGCGCTCGGTGCACAGGCAGACCTGCCCGCCGTTGGTGAAGACCGAACGGACCGAGCCCTCCACCGCGGCGTCCAGATCGGAGTCGGCGAAGACGATTCCGGCGTTCTTCCCGCCGAGCTCGAAGGAGACCGCCTTGACCCGATCCGCCGCGACCTTGGCGATCGCAGTCCCGGTGGCGGACTCGCCGGTGAACGTGATCGCGTCCACACCGGGATGCCGGGTCAGGTACTCCCCCGCCGACGACGGCCCGAAACCGTGCACGAGGTTGAAGACACCAGGCGGTACGCCGGCCGCCGCCATCACCTCGGCCAGTACGGTCGCCGACGCCGGCGTCTCCTCGGACGGCTTGACCACAACGGCGTTGCCGCAGGCAAGGGCCGGCGCGACCTTCCACGTCAGCAGCAGCAGCGGCAGGTTCCACGGTACGACGATCGCCACCACACCGACCGGCTTCCGGACGGCGTAGTTCAGCGCCCGTCGCCCGTCCGCCAGGACGGTCGGGTACGACTCGTTCGCCGCGGTCGTGGCGAAATCGGCGAAGGCCCGGAAGTTCGCCGCACCCCGCGGGATGTCGAGCGTCCGGGCCTGACTGATCGACTTCCCGGTGTCGCCGACCTCGGCCGCCACCAGGTCTTCGAACCGCCGTTCCAGCTCGTCCGCGACCCGCCGCAGCACGGCGGCTCGTTCTTGCTCGCTCATGGACCCCCACGGGCCCTTCAACGCCGCCCGAGCAGCCCCGACCGCCGCGTCCACGGTCCCGGCGTCGGCCTCACAGACATCGAAGATCTGCTCCCCGGTCACCGGGCTGAGCTTCGCGAACGTCGACGGACTCTCGACGAACTCACCGGCCACGAAATGCCGCAGCAGCCCGACCGAGTCGGGGCGGCCCGTCAGCAGCGACGGCGACCACAGGCTCATCGGCGTCTCCGCATCCGCGCCAGCGTCATCAAGGCCCCGACGGCGGCGAGAGCGCCCGCTCCCAGCAGTTGATGCTGGCGATGCACGCGACGCTGCACCTCGGCGTACGGCGTGTTCGAGAACGACACCAACTCGTACCGCGAGACGTACGTGCCGGGCAGGAGTCGTTCCAGTCCGTGCTCGACCCGCTTGGTCAGCCGGAACACCAGAGAGGCCACCTTGTCGCGCATCTCGACGAAGTTGGCCAGCGCCATCTCCGCGATGGCCTCGGTGTTCTCGCGCCGTCGGGCCTCGAACAACGGCAACGCCCGCGCCCACGACCCACCGGTGTCGTCGAGGCAACGGTTCAGCTCGACGACATCCTCGAACGCACAGTTCGCGCCCTGGCCGTAGAACGGGACGATCGCGTGGGCCGCGTCACCGATCAGCGCCGTACGGCCGTGTGCCTGCCACGGCAACGTGTGGACGGTGCCGAGCACACCGACCGGGTTGTGCAGGTAGTCGTCGACGAGATTCGGTGCCAACGGCAACAGATCCGGGTAGTTGACCCGGAAGTGCTCCTCGATGTCCTTCGAGGCCACCAGCGCATCGAAGGATCCGGACGGCCAGAAGAGCGTGCAGGTGAAGGAACGGTCCGGGTTGGGCAGGGCGATCATCATCGAGGTCCCCCGCGGCCAGATGTGCAGGGCGCCGGGATCGAGGGCGAATTCCCCTTGGGCGGCAGGGATCGAGAGCTCTTTGTAGCCGTAGTCAAGGAAATCGACATCTTCGGCCACGATGCCCTCGGCAAGCAATTGCTCCCGCACCGCGGAGCCCGCACCGTCCGCCCCCAGCACCACATCAGCGCTGACCGAGACCTTCCCCGACGGCGTCGCGAACACCATCCGGCCGGCCTGGGAGTCCAGCTCCACGAGCCGATGCTCGAAGGCGACCGAGACTCCGGGAGCGTCCGCAGCCGCCGACAGCAGCGCGTTGTTCAGCACACCCCGGCTGATCGAGTTGATGGCCCGATCGCCCGCCACCGAATACTGGTGGAAGTCCAACGGTCCTGAGACCGGATGGATCATCCGGCCCCTCATCGGCAGCGCGTCCGCCATCACCTGGTCGACCAGGCCGATCTTCCGCAACGCGTTCAGCCCGCGCTCGGAGATGGCCAGGTTGATCGAGCGGCCGCGTTCGGCCTGGGCGACCCGCGGGTCCGGGCGACGCTCGTACAGGGCAACCGTCAGGCCGCGACGCGCCAGAAAGCACGCCAGCAGACTTCCCGTCAGCCCCGCTCCGACGATCGCGACCTTCATGCCGGCACCACCTCGGCCAGGGCGGACGCGGCCCGCCAGCAGTCGTGATAACTCGAGTACAGCGGCACCGGTGCGAGCCGCAGGACGTCGGGCTCGCGCGCATCCGCGATCACGCCGTACTCGAACCGCAGGCGCCGGGCCAGCTCACCCGCCCGCATCCCGCTGATCCGCAACGACAACTGCGCACCCCTTCGCGCCGGATCGGACGGCGTGATGACCTGCCCGATCGTCACCTCGGTCAAGAGCTTCTCCAGGTACGACGTCAAGCGCAGGCTGCGTTCGCGCAGCGCCCCGATCCCGATCTTGTCGAAGATCTCCAACGACGTCCGCACCGGGCTCATCGAGAAGATCGGCGGGTTCGAGACCTGCCAGGCATCCGCCGACGCCGGCGGCCGGCATTCGGCCGTCATCTCGAACCGCGTGGACGCCTCCGTACTCCACCAACCCTCGAACCGCGGGAGCGAGGCGTCCAGATGCCGTTCATGCACGAAGGCAGCGGCCAGCGCCCCGGGCCCGGCGTTGAGGTACTTGTACGAGCACCACGCGGCGAAGTCCACACCCCAATCGTGCAACGACAACGGCACATTCCCGGCCGCATGGGCCAGATCCCAGCCGACAATCGCCCCAGCGGCCTGGCCGGCCGCGGTGATCGTGGGAATGTCCATCAGCTCACCGGTCAGGTAATTCACCCCGCCGAGCAGGACGAGGGCTACGTCGCCACCCAGTTGCTCGACGACATCCGACGTACGCAGACTGTCTTCGCCGGGCCGTGGCCGCAGCCGGATGATCGCGTCGTCGGCGTCGTACCCGTGAAAGCGGGCTTGCGAGCGGACGGCGTAACTGTCGGACGGGAACGCCGAGTCCTCGATCACGATCCGATGCCGTGACGGGGTCGGACGGTAGAACGAGACCATCAGCAGATGCAGGTTGACGGTCAGCGAGTTCATCACGACCGTCTCCTGGGGCAGCGCACCGACCAGCCGGGACGCGGGGCCGGTGAGCAGCTCGTGGTACGGCAGCCACGGCCGATCCGCGTCGAGATGCCCTTCGACGCCCAGAGCGGCCCAGGCGTCCAGGTCCTCGAGGAGCTCGTCGCGGGTCGCCCGAGGGCGCAGACCTAACGAGTTCCCGGCGAAATACGCGACCTCGGGGTAGTCACCGCCCTGTGCCGGGGGTACGTCGAACAGCTCGCGATGCCCGGGGTCCGTGACATCAAGCTCGCGTGCCTCGCCCTCAGCGCTCACGCCTCGGCAACCTCTTCCGCCGCCACCTCAGAATCCGCCGGCGCAGGCTCGGCCGGCTTCTCCGAAACCACCGGAGGAGCCTCGATCACCTGGCCCTTGCCGAGCACGGTCACGCCACCCTTGGACACGGTGAAGCCTCGCGCCCGGTCGTCGTCGGGATCGACACCGATCTCGACGCCGGCCGGGACGACCACGTTCTTGTCCAGGATCACGTTCTTGAGGACGGCGTTCGCACCGATCTTGCAGTTGTCCATGATCACCGAGCGCTCGACCCGAGCCCCCGAGCTCACGACCACGTTGGACCCGATCACGGAATGGTCCACGCACGCGCCCGAGACGATCGACCCCTGGCAGACGATCGACTCGCCGACGGTCGCGTTGTCGGTGAACTTCGCGCCCGGCAACTGCGGGTGCGAGGTGAAGATCGGCCAGTCCGAGTTGTAGAGGTTGAACACCGGCTGGATCGAGACCAGGTCCATGTGTGCCTCGTGGTACGAGTCCAGCGAACCGACGTCGCGCCAGTACGAGCGATCGCGATCGAGCGCACCCGGTACGTCGTTCTCCTGGAAGTCGTAGACCCCGGCCTTGCCCTCGGCAACCATCATTGGGACGATGTCGCCGCCCATGTCGTGGCGTGACGCCGGGTTCGCCGCGTCCTTCTTGAGCGCCTCGACCAGGACGTCCGCGCTGAAGACGTAGTTCCCCATCGAGGCGAACGTCTCGTCCGGCGAGTCCGGCAGCCCCGGTGGATCGGCCGGCTTCTCCAGGAACTCGTCGATGACATGCCCGTCCGCGCCGGTCTTGATCACGCCGAACTCGGACGCCTCCACCCGCGGCACCCGGATCCCGGCCACGGTCACGCCGTTCCCGCGCTGGATGTGGGCCGCGACCATCGTGGAGGCGTCCATCCGGTAGACGTGGTCGGCGCCGAACACGACGATGATGTCGGGCTGGAAGTCGTCGATCAGGTTCATCGACTGGTAGATCGCGTCCGCGCTGCCCTGGTACCACTGCGGGCCGAGCCGCTGCTGCGCGGGCACACAGCTGACGAAGTTGCCCAGCAGCGTGGACATCCGCCAGGTCACCGTGACATGGCGGTCCAGCGAGTGGGACTTGTACTGCGTCAGGACGAACAGGTTCCGGATGCCGGCGTTCACCAGGTTCGACAGGACGAAATCGATCAGGCGATAACTGCCCCCGAACGGGACGGCCGGTTTGGCCCGGTCCGCCGTCAGCGGCATCAGCCGCTTCCCCTCACCACCGGCCAGCACGATACCGAGAACTCTGGGCGCCTTTGCCATGTCCGCACCTTAGCTCCGAGAGCCCGGAGGCATAAGCGGTTGCGAGTGTCGCGACACTGTAAAGATGCCGATCCTCGTCGTACCGACCGTTGCCGTTCACTCGTCGTTCCTGGCGGCTTGGGACGAGTTCGGGCCGGCGGAGGACCGGTGGATGGGCGCGCGGACGATCCGGGCCGACGAGGAGGAGTGGAGCCGCGAGCAGGCGACCGACCCGGCCGAGTTCGCCCGGATGGTCGAGGCGATCCGGACCGAGGCCGACGAGGAGACCGAGCTGGCGCCCGGACTCGTGCACCAGACCGTGCTCTGGTTCGTCGACGGCGTCGAGTTCCTCGGCCGCCTCTCGATCCGGCACGAGCTCACCCCGCCGCTGCTCGAGCTCGGCGGTCACATCACGTACGGCGTCCGCCCGTCGGCGCGCCGCCAGGGCCACGCCACCCGGATGCTGACCCAGGCCGTCCCGCTCGCCGGTGGTCTCGGCATCGATCCGGTGCTGGTGACCTGCGACCTCGACAACGTGGGCTCGCGGAAGGTGATCCAGGCAGCCGGCGGCGAGCTGGAGGACGAGCGACACGGAAAGCTTCGTTTCTGGGTACCGACACAACTGGCGTGATGTCCTATCGTCAGGCTCATGAAGGTGGCGATCCTGACGCGTGAGTTTCCTCCGGACGTGTACGGCGGGGCGGGGGTGCACGTGGACTTCCTGGTCCGCGAGTTGCGCCGCCTGATCGACGTGGACGTGCACGCCATGGGCGAGCCGAGGCTCGGTGCGACCGCGCACTCCGAGGACGACCCGCGGATTCCGGACGCGAATGCGGCGCTGCGGATCCTGTCCACCGACCTGACCATGACGGCCGCGGTCGGCGACGCGCAACTGGTGCACTCCCACACCTGGTACGCCAACATGGCCGGCCACTGGGCCAAGCTCCTGTACGACGTCCCGCACGTGGTGACTGCGCACTCGCTCGAGCCGCGCCGCCCGTGGAAGGCCGAGCAGCTCGGCGGCGGCTACCGGCTCTCCAGCTGGGCCGAGCGGACGGCGTACGAAGCTGCCGATGCTGTGGTCGCGGTGAGTCGTGGGATGCGGGACGACGTACTGGACTGCTACCCGTCGATCGATCCGGCCAAGGTCCAGGTGATCTCGAACGGGATCGATGCCGACTTCTACCACCCGGACCCGTCGACGACCGTGCTCGAACGGCTCGGAGTCGACCTGGACCGCCCGTACGTGACTTTCGTCGGTCGCATCACCCGGCAGAAGGGCGTCCCGCACCTGCTCCGCGCCGGACTGCGCCTCGACCCGTCGGTCCAACTGGTCCTGCTCGCCGGCGCGGCCGACACGGTCGAGCTGAAGGCGGAGACCGACGCGCTGATCGATGACCTCAAGCTGGCTCGTGACGGCGTGTTCGTGGTGTCCGAGATGCTGCCGCGCGACGAGGTCCGGCAGGTCCTGACGCACGCACTCGCCTTCTGCTGCCCGTCGATCTACGAGCCGCTCGGCATCGTCAACCTGGAGGCGATGGCCTGCGAGACCGCCGTCGTCGCCAGCGCGGTCGGCGGCATCCCCGAGGTGGTCGACGACGGTGTCACCGGCACCCTCGTTCCGTACGACGAGAACGACACCGACACGTTCGAGCGCGCCCTGGCCGCGGGCATCAACGAGCTCGTCGACAACCCCGCCAAGGCCGAAGCGATGGGCAAGGCGGGCCGGGTCCGGGCCGTCTCGGAGTTCGGCTGGGACGCGGTCGCGGATCGCACCGTGCAGCTCTACAACAGCCTGCTGGGGTAGACAAAAGCCCACCTAGGCCCGGGGGTCCTCCCCATTCTTGCGGGCGGTCCGGGACGGTTGAGTTGGGGGCATGACACCTCGACTGACCAAGATCGTTGCAGCCTCGCTCTCCGGCGCTGCCCTGATTGCCATGCCGCTCTCGGCCTTTGCCTCTGTCAGCCGGCCGACGCTGTCGGAGGCTGCCGTCACCAGCGTTCATGCCCAGCGCGGCTCGCTCGTCTCCTCGGTCCCGATTGCCCACCTGACGGCGGCCCAGCTCGACGCCGCCGCGAGTGACTTCGCCAACTCACCGCCGGCTCGGTACGGCGTCACCGTGTACCGGCTGATCTACCGCACGATCGACGTCAACGGACGGCCGACGACCGCCAGCGGGATCGTCGTGCTGCCGGACGGGCGCCGGGGCGCACTGACCGCCGCCGAGTACCTGCACGGGACCAACGCGACCAAGGCGTACGTCGCCTCCGTCAGCGACACCTCGACCGACCGGCTGGTGACCACGCTCTTCGCCGGCGCGGGCCTGGTCGGCGTCGCGCCCGACTACCTCGGGCTCGGGCTCGGGCCGGGACTGCACCCGTACATCGACACCAAGAGCGAGACCACCGCATCTGTCGACATGTTGCTCGCGGCCCGTTCCTTCGCGGCCGAGCACGGCGTCGCGCTGAAGCGGGACGTGCTGGTCACCGGCTTCTCCCAGGGCGGCCGCGCCTCGATCGGGCTCGGCCGGGCGCTGAGCCGCGGCGAGGCCGGGCCGTTCCGGCTCGGCGAGCTCCGGGCCGTCTCCGGACCGTACGACCTGCTCGGCAGCGAGATCCCCGGGATCTTCGACGGCCGGGTCGCGCCGGCGACAGCGGCGTTCTACCTCGCGTACTTCATCACCACCTGGAACCGGACCGTCGGGCTGTACGACGACCCACGCGAGGCTTTCCAGGCGCCGTACGCGACGACGATCGAGGGGTTGTTCGACGGCACCCATCCCGACGAGGAGATCCTGAAGGCACTGCCGGACTCGCCACAGAAGCTGTTCACGCCGCAGTTCCTCCAGCGAATCGAGCACCCGACCGGCCGCTTCCTGCAAGCGCTGCGCCAGGCCGACCAGATCTGCCAGGACTGGACGCCGCGCGTGCCGGTGCACCTCTACAACGGCACCAAGGACACCGACGTCGTCCCCGTCAACGCCGACGTCTGCGCGAACGAGCTCCGATCCCGCGGCGCGCAGGTGACCGTGCACTCGATGGGTCCGGTCGACCACTTCGGTACGGCGTTCGCGGCGTACCCGGAGATCGTCCGCGCCTTCGCTCGCCGCGCCTGAGCCTGTGCCCTCCCAGTACCAGGATCAGCGGGGTACTCCCTGTCCGACCCCGCCGGACCAACAGTGGGAGGTATGACAAATCCAACCATCACCCTCGCCGACGACCTGACCATCACGCGGATGGGGTTCGGCGCTATGCAGCTGGCCGGACCGGGCGTCTTCGGCCCGCCGAAGGACCGGGATACGGCCCTCGCCGTGTTGCGTGAGGTCGTCGAGCTCGGTATCACCCACATCGACACCAGCGACTTCTACGGCCCGACCGTCGTCAACGAACTGATCAAGGAGGCCCTGTACCCGTACCCGGCGGACCTGCACCTTGTCACCAAGGTGGGGGCCCGCCGGGGTGACGACGCCAGTTGGAACCCGTCGCTCGAGCCGGACGACCTCAAGCGCGCCGTGCACGAGAACCTCGAGCACCTCGGTCTGGATGTTCTCGACGTGGTCAACTTCCGGTCGGCCGCGCGCCTGGGCCACAGCGACGACTCGATCGCCGAGCCGTTCACCGCGCTGGTCGAGCTGCAGCAGGAAGGCCTGATCCGGCATCTCGGCCTGAGCGGCGTCACGGTCGCCCAGATCCGTGAGGCCCAGGCGATCGCCCCGATCGTGACCGTGCAGAACCTCTACAACCTGGTCCAGCGCGACGACGACGACGTGGTCGACTACTGCGCCGAGCACAACATCGCGTTCGCGTCGTTCTTCCCGCTCGGTGGCTTCAGCCCGCTGCAGTCCGAGACCCTGGCCAAGGTCGCCGCTCGCCTCGACGCCACACCGCAGCAGGTCGCGCTCGCCTGGCTCCTGCAGCGATCCTCGACCAGCGTCGTCATTCCCGGCACCTCCTCGATCGCCCACCTCCGCGAAAACACCGCCGCAGCGGAGCTCGTCCTCCCAGCAGACGCCATCGCAGAACTCGACACCATCGGCGACCAGGGGTGAGTTAGATGCCGGCGGTGGGGCCGGCGGAGGTCAGCCACGTGGTGAGCAGGCGGGCGCCGGCTCCGGTGGCACCGGTCGAGTACTCGAAGCGGTCGGACGGGGACTCCGCGATCGACGACAGGTCGAGGTGGGCCCAGGGAAGATCGCCCGTGAACGCCTTCAGGAAGAGGGCGGCGGTGATCGACCCCGGGCCCTTCGAGCTGTTCACGGAGTCGGCGATCGGGGTCGCGATCAGCTCCTCGTACTCGCCCGGCAGCGGCATCCGCCACAGCTCCTCGCCGGAGACGCGACCGGCGTCGGCGAGGTTGTCGGCCAGGGCGTCGTCGGTCGCGAACATTCCGCCGTACAGCATCGATCCGAGCGATACCTTGATCGCGCCGGTCAGCGTGGCGATGTCGACGAGGACGTCGGGCTTGAGCTCCTTGACGGCGTATGCGAGCCCGTCGGCCAGCACCAGCCGGCCCTCGGCGTCGGTGTTCTTCACCTCGGTGGTGCGGCCGCCGTAGTGGCGGATCACGTCATCCGGGCGGAACGCCGTACCCGAAGGCATGTTCTCCGCGGCGCAGATCAGGCCGGTCACCTTGACCTGCGCACCGAGCTCGCGCAGCGCGGCCATGGTCGCGATCACCGAGCCGCCGCCGGTCATGTCGCGCTTCATCGAGACCATGCCCTCGCGCGGCTTGATCGACAGGCCACCGGTGTCGTAGGTGATGCCCTTGCCGACCAGGACGACGTACGGCGTGTCCTTCTTGGCACCCTGCGGCACATAGTCGAGCCGGATGAACCGCGGCGGCCGGGTCGAGCCCTTGCCGACGGCGAGGATGCCGCCGAACCCTTCCGCGGCGAGCTTCTTCTCGTCCCAGACCGTCACCGCGAGGCCGGACTCCGCGGCCAGCTCGGTGGCGCGGGCGGCCAGCCAGGCCGGGTCCTTCTCGTTCGACGGGGTGGTCGCGAGCTGCCGCGCCAGCCAGCCGGTCCGCCCGATCACGACGCCGCGATCCAGGGCTGACTGGCGGGTCGCGTCCGAGCCGTCGGTCAGGGTGAGGCGGGTCAGGATCGGCTTGCCCGGATCGATCGTCTTCAGCGTGTAGGTGAACGAGCCCAGCACGACGCCTTCGGCGAACGCCTGCAGCCCGGCATCATCGATGCCCTCAGCAACAACCGTGGTCAGCTCGTCCTTGCCGCGGCCGAACCGGGCGATCGCCGCACCGGCGTGTCGCAGGTCCTTCGCCGTACCGGCGCCGGCCCCGACCAGCAGGACCTCGGCCACGTCTCCGGTCAGCAGCGGGTACGACGCGGTCGCGCCGGCCGATGGCGTGAAGCCGGTCGCCTGCTGAGCCTCGAGCAATCGGTCGAGATCGACACCGAGGCGTTCACCGGCCTCCTTCGCCACGCCCGGCAGGCCGTCCGCACCGACCACGAACACCCAGGTCGGGGCGCCGTGCACCGGCAGGCCAGGCTGCCAGGCGACGGCCGGAAGAGTCGGGAAGGAGGGGGAACTGCTGCGGCGAGCCACTAGGACGACCTCACTGGTGTGATCAAAGGCTGGTTGTGCCCGGATGCTGGATGTGCGGCGCTGGATGTATTGGACGACGTTCTATTTGCGGGATAACCGTAACGACCCCGGCCGGTGCCGGAAAGGGCACCCACCGGGGTCGAAGTGATGTGGCTGAGGTGCGAAGGCACCCCCGGAGGAGTCGGTCAGCCGACGACTGCCTTGAGCGCGTTGCCGAGCTCGGTGGCTTCGTCGGCATTCAGCTCGACGACGAGCCGACCGCCGCCCTCGAGCGGAACCCGCATCACGATCCCCCGGCCCTCCTTGGTGACCTCGAGCGGACCATCGCCCGTCCGCGGCTTCATCGCCGCCATGCGCGCACCCCTTCCCAGTGTCGGTGTTGAGCGACGACACCGCGCCGGGAACCGTCGCCGGCGCCGTTGCGGTGATGCGCCGTCGGCGCGTATCGCAGTGTGTATCGCACCCCATTATTCCCGATCCCAGGCCAAGGCCGTGCACCATACGGCAGACTCAAGTCTTGTGCACGCCCGTTCAGCCCTTTTCGACCTCTACGGCGACCACCTGCGCGCGCGTGGCGCGCAGGCCCCGGTGGCCGCCCTGGTCCGGCTGCTGGCGCCGCTGCGCGTCCATCCACCGGCGGTCCGCACCGCCGTGTCGCGGATGGTTCGCCAGGGGTGGCTGGAGCCGGTCCGCCTCGATGGCCAACCCGGTTATGCCCTGACGTCCCGGGCGCGTCGCCGCCTCGACGACGCGGCCGCCCGGATCTACCGCACGGCTCCCGACGGGACCCCGGTCGCGAGCGGTGCGGAGGGGTCCGGCGACTGGGACCGGCACTGGCACCTGGGCATCCTCCGCGAGGTCCCGAACGCTCGCCGCCGCGACCAACTCGAGAGCCAACTCGCCTTTCTGGGTTGGGCTCCGCTGTCCGGCGGCGCCTGGGTCGGGCTGCGCAACGACGCCGAGGTCGACCAGATCCTCGGCATGGAAGGGATCGCCGCGGACCGCTTCCGGGCACCGATCGACGACGGCGCGGTCGAGTTCGCCCGCCGGGTCTGGCGACTCGACGAGCTCGGTGCGTCGTACGACGCGTGGCTGATCGAGGCGAAGCGGCTGGTGGACGGCGCCGGGCCTGAATCGACGACCGGCACCTCCGACGAGCAGGCGTTCGCCGTACGGTCCGAGCTCGTGCACGAATGGCGCAAGTTCCTGTTCCGGGATCCCGGGTTGCCGGACGAGTTGCTGCCGGACGACTGGGCCGGCACGCGGGCGGCCGAGTTCTTCGATTTTCACGCCGAACGACTGAGCCCCGCGGCCGGGCGTTTCGTCGACAACTGCCTGACACTGCACTGAAATTCTCACCGACTGTCGAGGAGCTGACCACGATGAGTGACTCTGTTGTCTACACCGTCGCCGAGGGCGTAGGCACCATCACACTGAACCGTCCGGACGCGATGAACGCGCTCGACATCGCCACCAAGGTCCTGCTCCGCGACACGATCCAGGCCGCCGCCGAGGACAGCGCCGTACGCGCTGTGGTCCTGACCGGGACCGGGCGGGCGTTCTGCGTCGGGCAGGACCTGAAGGAACACATCGGACTGCTCGAGGCGAACGACACGGACGCGCTGTGGAGCACGGTGCCGGACCACTACGCGCCGATCGCCCTCGCACTGACCGAGATGCCGAAGCCGGTGATCGCGGCCGTCAACGGGGTCGCGGCCGGAGCGGGCGCGTCGATGGCGTTCGCGAGCGACTTCCGGATCGTCGCGGACACGGCCGGCTTCAACCTCGCCTTCACCGGGATCGCGCTGTCCTGCGACACCGGAATCTCCTGGACCCTCCCCCGCCTGATCGGCCGGGCCAAGGCGCTCGAGCTCCTGTACTTCCCGCGCACGATCCCCGCTGCCGAAGCCCTCGACCTCGGCCTCGCCACCTCGGTCGTCCCCGCCGCCGACCTGGCCGGCACCGCAGCCGAGCTGGCCGCGAAGCTCGCCGCTGGCCCAACAGTCGCGTACGGCGCCGTCCGCCAGTCGGTCAACTACTCGGCCACCCACACACTCGCCGAATCCCTCGCCTTCGAAGCCACCCGCATGCAACTCACCGGCGACACCGCCGACCACCACAACGCCGTCGCCTCCTTCGTAGCCAAACAAAAACCAACCTTCCAAGGCCACTGACCCCGTCCCTCACCAACGACCCGCCTCTCCCACCGGCTCGCACCTCCCTGCCAACAACCTGTCTTCCCCCACTCCGCACTGCGAGCAGAACCGGCTGCCCCCACCACAGGCCAGAGGCCTCAGCGGTGAACTGGGGTTTGTCTTTGCTCTTGTAATCGTTTACGTAAGCGATTACAACGTGGGTGTGAGGAAACTGCTGCTGCCTGTCCTGACCGCCGCCACGCTGGTCGGGAGCTTCGTCGTACCCGGCTCGGCCGCTGCGCCCAGCGACCAGCCTGCCGTCGTCCGGCCCGGGACCATCACCGCCGCGAGCCTGCGATCACCCACGCTCGGCGAGAACATCGACTACAACGTCTACCTGCCGGCCGGATACGCCGAGTCGACCCAGCGGTATCCGGTCCTCTACCTCCTGCACGGGCGCGGCGACTCGATGGCGGCCTGGACGCAGGTGAAGAGCCGCCTCGACGAGCTGATCGGATCCGGCGAGATCCCGCCGACGATCGCGATCATGCCGGACGCGCCGTGGAGCAACCGCGCCGGCTGGTACGTCGACTCGGCGTACACGGGCTCAGATCCGGGCCGGCCGGTGGAGACGGCGTTCTTCCGGGACCTGGTGCCGTCGATCGACGCGGCGTACCGGACGATCGCGGACCGGACCGGGCGGGCGATCGCCGGATACTCGATGGGTGGCGCGGGGGCGTTGCGTTACGCGCTGGCACATCCGGAGGTCTTCGGTGCGTCGATCGTGCTGAGCCCGGCGGTGTACTTCCCGTTGCCACCGGCGGATTCGAGCACCCGGGAATTCGGTGCCTTCGGCAAGGGTAAGGATCCGTTCTCGGAGGCGGCGTACCTGCGGCTGAACTGGCCGGCGGCGCTGAAGTCGTTCGCGGCCAAGAAGTTGCCGTCGCACCTGTACATCGCGGTCGGCGACGACGAGTACAAGAACCCGAAGGCGATCGACGCCACCCACGACCTCGACTTCGAGGCACACATCGTCTTCAACCAGGCGGTCCGGGTGCCGAACCTGACCTCGGAGTTCCGGGTCGTCGACGGCGGACACGACTGGGACGTCTGGGGACCGACGTTCGCCGACGGCGCGAAGTACATCTTCCAGTACCTCGGAAAGCCACCGGCCACGCCGATGCAGGCGACCATCACCGGCACGCCGGGCGACGATCGCGCCGGCGGAATCGCAACTGATGCCTCAGGCAACATTTACCAGGCAATGGCGGTCGCCGGACCACTCGACGGGCAGCCCTACGCCGGCGGCACGGACATCGCACTGACCAAGACCCGGCCGGACGGAACCCGCGAGTGGACCCGCTCACTCGGGACCAGTGCGACAGAACGCCCGTACGGCGTTGCCGTCGACGACTCCGGTCGCGTGGTGGTGACTGGGTACACCGGAGGCGATCTCGACGGGACGCATGCCGGGAATGCTTCTGATGATGGGTTTGTGGCTCAGTTCGATGCTGCGGGCAACCGCCGGTGGCTGACGCAGTTCGGCGTACCCGGGGTTGCTGATCGGAGCTACTCGGTGGCCGTCGACGGATCCGACATCTACGTGGCCGGCTACACGAAGGGCTCGTTGGGTAGCGCGAACCAGGGCGACAAGGACGTGTTCGTTGCTCGGCTCGATGGTGACGGCCGGCTGGTGTGGTTGCGGCAGGTCGGGAGTGCGGGCGAGGACAAGGGGATGGCGATCGCGGTCTCCGACGGTGCCGTGTATCTGGCGGGCATGACGGCGGGTGCGCTTGGTACGTCGGCCGGCGGGATCGACGGGTTTGTCGCGCGCTACTCGACGGCCGGCGAGCCTGCCTGGGTGAGGCAGTTCGGGACGGCCGCGTCCGACGAGGTGTGGGGGCTCGCGGGCGACCCCGCCGGCGGTGTCTATCTGACCGGCTACACCGCGGGCGACTTCTCCGGATCACTCATCGGGGACAAGGACTTCATCGTTGCCCGGGCCGATGCCGACGGCGTACTCACCTGGCGGGACCAGTTCGGTACGACGGGGAACGACAAGGGTGCCGCGGTTGCGGTCGACCCGGCCGGCAACGTGTATGTGGGCGGATTCACGGATGGAGCGTTGGGGACGCCACTGGGGAAGTTCGACGCGGTGCTGACCAAGTACGCCGGCGATCACACCCGGGTCTGGACCCGTCAGTTCGGGACCGCCGACGACGATGCCGCCGATCCCTTCGCGGAGGCCAACCTGTACCTCACAGCGACGCCGACGCGAGCTCACCTGTCGGGCTTGACCGGCACCGACGTCTTTCACACGACCTTCGGCCCGACCGGCGAAAACTCTGCCTCTTAAGGAAAGTCAAGGGTTCGTGGAGGTTTGGTGGGCCCCCCGACCGCGTTCCGGCCGGGCGAGTCACGGCCGGACCAACCACCTGACAGCCGGGGGTGCCCGAAGAACACCTCATCACGTTCTGTGCCCCGAATACAACTCGGTCAGCCGTTTGTCTTCACTCATTTTCGAGATTCTTCAGGGCCGCTTGCAGATGCACATGCAGGCTGCACGTGCAGGCGCCGGATGCAGCTGAAACTCAGCGGGCGATGCAGGTGGAGAGGTGATCGTTGACGATGCCCGTTGCCTGCATCAACGCGTAGGCGGTCGTCGGTCCGACGAAGACGAAGCCCTTCTTTTTCAGGCCTTTCGACATCGCGACGGACTCAGGCGTGGTCGCGGGGACGTCGGCGAAGGTCTTCGGAGCCTTGTGGTCGGACGGCTGGAACGACCAGAGGAACTCGCTGAACTCGCCGTCGCCGAGCTCGAGCATCGCGCGCGCGTTGGAGATCGTCGCGTTGATCTTCAACCGGTTGCGGACGATGCCGGCGTCGGCCATCAAACGTTCGAAATCCGCGTCGCCGAACTTCGCGACCGCCTCGGGATCGAAGTGCGCGAACGCGGTCCGGAAGTTCTCCCGCTTGCGCAGGATCGTGATCCACGACAGCCCCGACTGGAACCCCTCCAACGTCATCCGCTCGAACAACGCGATGTCGTCGCGGATCTCCTTGCCCCACTCGTTGTCGTGGTACGCGATGTACTCCGGCGCCGAGGTCGCCCACCCGCACCGCGCCAACCCGTCCGGCCCGATCACCGTCATCCCGCCACCTCCCGCACCAACCGCCGCAACGAAACCCGCATCATCCACTCGAACCCCACCCGAACCACCGGCCAGACGGCCACCCCGACCCGCCCGAACGGCGGCACAACGTCCTCACCCCAGGTAAACCTGGACCGCCCACCACCAGCAGACCCCGCCGGGCCCCCTGCGGACGTTGCATCTGCGGGAGACCTCGCACCTGCCGGGGACGTGGGATCTGCGGGGGACGTCGCACCTGCGGGGGACGTGGGATCTGGGGTTGAGGTGGGCGTGACTGTGAAGGTTCCCGTGCCGCGGACGACCTTGCCCAGGTGTTTCACCGTGCATTCGCGCGGTGGGTCCCAGTGTGTGATGACCATGTCGTCAGTGAACCCCACGGCACCGACAGAAGTCCGGGCCGCGACCCCACCGCCGACACCGCTGCCGCCGTTCTCGGTCGCCCAGACCCGCGTGAGCAGCATCCACCGCGACTGCCGCTCCCAGTCCATCACGACGTCCCACGCGGCCTGCGGATCCATGTCCAGCTCGATCGACGCCTCCGCGTGACACCTGCCCTCGGAATCCATCACCCGAGTAGATCAGTTGGGCCGACGATAAGCATTCTCACCAGGCGCCGCACTGTGCCGCCCCGGTACGCCGTCCCCCTCGCCATCCCCGGACTCCCCGTTCCCCCCAGCCTCGGCCTGCGCCCCGGCAGGCGGCCAGAACTGCCACCCCTCAACCTCACGCTCCCGCCCAAGCTGCCCACCCATCTGAGGCACCCCCTGCTCCTCCCAAGCCTGCTCTTGCTCCCCCCGAGCCCGCCGCCCCTCCCGAGCCTGCTCCTGCGCAGGCTCCTGCTGAGCCTGCGCATGCTGCACCGGCTCCTCCTGCTCCCAGGCCTGCTGCTGCACCGCCTCCTGCTCCACCGGCTCCTGCTGGGCAGGCTCCCGCTGAGCCTGCGCATGCTGCACCGCCTCCTGCTGCTCCCAGGCCTGCTGCTGCACCGGCTCCTGCTGCACCGGCTCCTGCTGAACCGGCGCATGCTGCACCGGCTCCTGCTGAGCCTGCACATGCTGGACGGGCTCCTGTCGACCAGGAGACTGCTGCTGGTTCTCCGCGGAGTACGCGGCCGGCTCTTGCCGAAACGCCACGGGCGGCTGTGAAGTCCAGTGCTGCTGATCAACAGCTTCCTGCTGGGGTGTGGGCTGCGGGTAGTCGGGTTCTGGTGCTGGTGGTTGTGTGGACGGGTCAGACGGCTGCTGCCACTGCGGGGACGGTGAAGGCAGAACCCACTGCGGTGCAGGCTGCGCCTCGGTCGGCGGCTGCACTGCCATCCCCGGCTGCTGGTCAACCGCGAACTCCTGCGTGGTCTCCTCCACCGACTCCGGCTCCTCCACCCGGAACCGCAACGCAGGCTGCTGCGGCGCGACCTGCGCGGCCGACTCCTCGGCCGACTGCTGGTTCCACGGGAACTGCGGTCCAACAGACTCCGGCGCCAGATACTGCTGCTGGTCCACCGTCGGCTGCTCCACCGCGGACTCCTGCCCGTACGGCTGCTCCGCCGGCTGCCCGCCCCGCGGCTCAACTACCGGAACTGGCTGCGGCTGCTCGACACCAACCTCCGACCCCTCAGCCTCCCGAAACCACGGCTCCGGCTGTCCCTCAGCTTGCTCCGTGTACGGCTCAGCCTCCTGCACAGCAGTCTCCGGCTGCTCCGCGTACAACGGGAGCTGCTGCGCAGCAGGCTCGGGCTGCTGTGCGTACGACGTGGGCTGCTGCGCAGCGGACTCGGGCTGCTACGTGTAGGACGTGGCCTGTTGGGAGAAGGACTCCGGCTGTTGCGGGCCCTGCGCAGTGGGCGCAGTGGGCGCGGGTGGCTCGGGTCGCTCGGTGGGTGCGTCGGGGTGCTGGTCGGGTGTCTCGGGCGGAGGGGGTGGGGTCTGGCGGGAGGGGGTGGGGTGGGTTTGGGCTTCTAGGAGGGCTCGGGCTTCGGCCTGGAGGCGTTCGTACTCGTTTGCTGCCTCTGCGTGGGTGCTTTGGGCGACCTCTTGGGTGTCCGGCTCCTCGTCGGTGGGAGCGGCTCGGAGGGCTGCCAGCTGCTCGGCGGTGACCGGGTCTGCGCCGGTCGAAGGGCCGGAGCGGGCGGGTTCGACAGACGTCGCAGCGGCGTCGGCTGCGGCGTTTGCATGAGGCGTGTCGGCGACAGTCTCAGCGGGCTGCGCACCGGACTGCGGTACCGGCTCGGCACTGGGCTGGGCGACAGGTCCAGCAGCTGGGGCGGGCGGCTCAGGCAGGTCGGCGGCTGGGGCGGGCGGCTCAGACCGGTCGGTGGCTGAGACGGGCGAGGCGTCGGGCTCGGGCACCTCGGCGGTGGCGGCTGAGACGGGCAGCTCGGCGGTTGCGGCTGAGACGGGCGCGGCTGAGGTGGGCGCGGCTGAGGTGGGCGCGTCGGCGGGGTCAGGCTCGGGTAGTGCTGCGGCCTCGGCTGGGTGGGTTGGCGGGGGCTCGGGGAAGTCGCCGCCGACGAGGATGGGTTGTTGGGTGCCGGTGTCGTCGAAGTCTGCCGGGTCGTAGCGGCCTCGGGAGGTGAAGCGGGCTCCGTCGGGTGCCTCGACGATGGGGGCGACGGCGCGTTCGAGGTCGGCGATCCGGCGGTCGCGCTCGGCGACCTCGCGGGCGACGCGTTCGAGGAGCGTGTCGACCTCGTCCATCCGGTATCCGCGCAGCCCGACAGCGAACCGCGCCGTCTCGATGTCGTCGGAGGTGAGCGCTTGCCGCGCGGGGACAGTCATGTCGGGCCGGTCGTCGTACGCCGTACTCATGGCACCCCAACGACCCGAGGCGACCACCGCGACAGCCCCGATCAACACCACCACGATCAACCCGAAGAACCACATCACGGGACCGATCGTGCCATGCCGAGGAAGTCACCTGCACAATCGGAGCCCGATTGCGCGTTCAGCGAAGCGTACGACGCAGGCGCACGGCGGAAGGCGATCGGACGAACTCAGCTCCCGTCCGACCCCAACCGGTGGGCTTCCCGCCGGGCTCGCGCCTCCGGGTTGTCCACCTCGGCGATCTCACGGGCCGCCGTCTCGGCAGCCGACGCGGCCGCCGCGTCCGCCGCCTCGCCCGACTTGATCACGTAGCTGATCGCCTCGTCCACATCGTCGGTGATCGTGAACATCTCCAGGTCCGCCTCGGAGATCTTCCCGTCCGCCAGCATCGTGTCCCGCAGCCACGTGGCCAGCCCGCCCCAGTACGACGTACCGAACAGGACGACCGGGAACGACGTGACCTTCCGCGTCTGCGCCAGCGTGAGCGCCTCGAACAGCTCGTCCAGCGTGCCGAACCCACCCGGCATCACCACGAACCCCTGCGCGTACTTCACGAACATGGTCTTGCGGGTGAAGAAGTACCGGAAGTTCATCCCGATGTCGACCCACTCGTTCAGGCCGTTCTCGAAGGGCAGCTCGATACCCAGCCCGACCGACACGCCGCCGGCCTCGGAGGCGCCCTTGTTCGCCGCCTCCATCACGCCCGGTCCACCGCCGGTGATGACGGCGTACCCGGCCTCGACCAGCTTCCGCCCGGTCGCGACCGCGGCCGCGTACATCGGGTCGTCCGGCTTGGTCCGCGCCGACCCGAACACGCTGATCGCCGGCCCGAGCTCGGCCAACATGCCGAACCCCTCGATGAACTCCGACTGGATCCGCAGGACCCGCCACGGGTCGGTGTGCACCCAGTCCGACGGCCCGCGGCTGTCCAGCAGCCGCTGCTCGGAGGTGGAGTGCTGCACCTGATTGCGCCGCATCACGATCGGCCCACGCTGCTGGCTGATCGGACGGTCGGGGTGGATCGCGGGTTGGTCCATGGCTCCAGGTTAGGACTTGACCGGGAGCCGGCGGCTGTCTACGCGCGGGCCGTCAACCAACTCCTCAACCGCTGTTCACACTGCTCGATCTCCGCCTCCGGCACGAATTCGTCCTGCTTGTGCGCGTACAGCGGGTCTCCCGGCCCGTAGTTCACCGCCGGTACGCCGAGCAAAGTGAACCGGGCCACATCCGTCCATCCGAACTTCGGCTGCGGCTCGCCCCCGACCACCTGCAGGAACGCCGCCGCGGCCGGACGCTCCAGCCCGGGGAGCCCACCGGGCGCGGAGTCCGTCACGACCACGTCGTACCCCTCGAACACCTCGCGCAGGTGCGCCTCCGCCTCGGCCTCCGACCGGCTCGGCGCGAACCGGTAGTTCACCTCGACCGTGCACAGATCCGGTACGACGTTCCCGGCGACGCCACCACGGATAGCGACCGCGTTCAGCCCCTCGCGGTACTCGAGTCCGTCGATCGGCACCCGCCGAGGCTCGTACGCCGAGAGTCGCGCGAGCACGTCGCCCGCGGCGTGGATCGCGTTCGACCCCATCCACGAGCGCGCCGAGTGCGCCCGCTCGCCACGGGTGGTGACCTCGATCCGCATGGTCCCCTGACAGCCGGCCTCGACCACCGCGTTCGACGGCTCCATCACGACCGCGAACACGCCCTCAAGCAGCTCAGGATTGGACTGCGTCAGCTTGAACAGCCCGTTCCGCTCGGACTCGACCTCTTCGCAGTCGTAGAACACGTACGTGATGTCGCGGTTCGGCTCGGACAGAGTCGCCGCCAACCGCAGCCCGACCGCGACGCCGCCCTTCATGTCGCAAGCACCGAGCCCGTGGATCACACCGTCCGCGCGGCGGGCCGGGAGGTTGTCGTTCAGCGGGACGGTGTCCAGATGACCCGCGATGACGATCCGCTCGTGCCGGCCGAGGTCTGTGCGCGCGACGACCGTGTTCCCGTGCCGGAAGACCTTCAGATGCGCGTACGCCGACAGCGCAGCCTCGACCGCGTCGGCAAGCGTCTCCTCGGTCCCGCTGACCGAGGAGATGTTGACCAGCGCCTCCGTCAGGTCAGGTCCGGACACGGTCAGGTCGAGCTTGCTCATCAGGCGTCCTCCGCCGGCGGTAGGAATACACAGAATTCGTTGCCCTCGGGATCGGCGCAGACGTGCCAGCCGATCTCGTCGTCCTTGGGCCGCAGCAGTGTCGCACCCGCATCGAGCACCGGCTGCAGCGCGGGCGCGGTGACGTCCCAGTGGATCCGATTCTTGACCGTCTTCGGCTCGGGCACCGGCACAAAGACCCAGTACGGGAACGGCAGGCCCGGCACGTTCTCCAACCACCGGTACGGCGCGCCCGGCCGACTGGACACCGTGCCGCCGACCACCTCCGACCACCAGCGCACCTGTGCCTCCGGATCGACGGAGTCGACCACGAGCTCCATGAGCCGGTACGCCGCAACCGTCTCGCGCACGAATCCGCAGAACTCACCGCCCTCCGGATCCTCCATCACGGTCCACTTCTGCTCGTCCGTCGCGGGCGATTGCACGGTGGCTCCCGCGCGTTCCAGGTCGGCGATCGCGCCGGTGTGTACGTCGAGGTGGACCCGCTGCTTCACAGTTGGCGGCTCGTCGACCTTGTTGATCCAGATGGTCTTCTCCGGCACGTCCCCGACCAGCACGTGCGGGTGGTCGGCCGGCGAGGTCAGACCCAGCGTGCTCCCCCAGAACGCCGTCATCGCGCTCGGGCACGTCACGTCCACACACAAGTCCTTAAACCGCGCGACCGTCATAACACCAAGGCTATAGCCGACCACCGCCGGTTAATCCGAGAGCGGGCACCCGAGCGAACAGGTGACCAAACTTCTAGGGTGGGCTCGTGACCGACCTCCGCAGCAGGCTGCGCGCAGTTCCGACGCTGACCGGGACCCCGCCGTCGTGGGATCCCGAGCAGGCCCCCGAATCCCCGCAACCGCTCTTCGTCGACTGGTTGTTGTATGCCGTCGACCACCAGGTCCCCGAGCCGTGTGCTGCGACGCTGTCCACAGTGCGCGCCGACGGCCGACCGAACGGCCGAGTACTCATCCTGAAGGACCTCACCGCGGACGGCTGGCAGTTCGCGTCCTCCGCGACCAGTCGGAAGGGCGAGGAGCTTGCGGCCTCGCCGTACGCCGCTCTGACGTTCTACTGGATCCCACTGGGTCGGCAGGTCCGCGTACTGGGGACAGTCGAGCCCGCCGATCCGGAAGAGTCGGCGCGGGACTTCCTGGCGCGTCCGGTGCCAGCGAAGGCCGAGGCGTTGGCCGGGCGGCAGAGCGACGTACTGGATGACCCTGCTGACATCGATGCCGCGGTAGCTGAGCAGACCGCGCGGCTGACCGATGAGCCCGGGCTGGTTGCGAAGAACTGGACGCTCTACACGCTGCGTCCCGACGAGGTGGAGTTCTGGCAGGCCGATTCGGACCGTCGGCACCTGCGGCTGCGCTACCACCTGGACACCCCCGATCACTGGACCAAGGAGCGACTGTGGCCCTGACCGACGTCAAGACCATCGCTGCCGAGCTGATCAGCCTGGTGGCAGACATTGACGACCAGACGGCTCGAGCCGACTCAGGACTCCCTGGCTGGTCCCGCGGTCACGTGATGACCCACATCGCCAACTTCTCCGAAGCCATGACCCGTCAGGTCGAGGAGGCCCTCCAAGGCGGCCTGGTCGAGGTGTACGACGGAGGCCGCCCGGCCCGCGACGCCGCCATCGAAGCCGGTGCCGACCGCCCCGCCGCCGAGCTCAGCTCCCACCTGACCCAGGCCGTCACCACACTGCTCGCGTCGTGGGAGAAGGTCAGCCCCACCGACTGGCCCCTCCCGATCCTGCATCGCAACAGCAACCTCTCCGCCGGGCTCCAAGCCACCTGGCGCGAGCTGACGATCCACACTGCAGACCTCAACCTCGGCTACACCCCAGCCGACTGGTCCCCGGACTTCTGCCGGCACCTGCTCGACTTCCTCACGCCACGCACACCGGACGGCATCCACCTGATCCTGGAACCGACCGACAGCACCAGGTGGGAGACCGGATCCGGTGAAGAACGAGTCCTCACCGGCACTCTCACCGATCTCACCGCCTGGTACGCCGGTCGCACCCCTCCCAACCCGATCCACGGCCAGGCCCCCGATCTCCTGTCCTGGCCGTGAACACACTCATCCGACGGTGAAGTCGTCCACCTGGATCCACGTGTCGACATTCGGCGCGTTGAAGCCGGCGTAGACCGTCAGCTCATGGACGCCCGCAGGGACAGTGACCGTGACCTCGTGGTGGACGTAGCCCGTGGACGCTCCGAACGTGGTTGAGGCCAAGTCCGCCGTACCGGATCGCACTCCGAACCGGCCCTGGTTCGCCGGGAGGCCGGCGGACGCGTTCACCCAGGCGCCGAAGGTGTACGTGGCGCCTGGCGTGACGGGCACGGTCTGGTAGAGGTCGCTGAAACCGGTGCAGGTACACCGGATCCACCCGTTGTTGGCACCGGAGTGCGCAAAACCGAGTCCTCGGTCGACACCGTTGGCCGCGACCCCCTCGAACTGCCAGGCAGGCTTACCGCCACCCGTCCCCTCGAAACCACCGTCAGCCAACTGGGCGACGTACCGAACCGCCACCTCGGCGACTGTGCTGTACGAGCGCGTCCCACCAGGCAGTCCGATCACCCGCACGCCGTCTGCCGTCACAGCCGGGAACGTGAGTGTGTACGTCGTATTCGCGCCGGCCGACGCATCACCCGGGTACGCCGGTGACACCGTCTGCGAACCCACCTCAACCCATGCACCGTCCTGGCGAACCTGTACGCGCGGACGCCCGGTGAAGAAGCCGCCCTCCGCCGACACCGCCCCGGACGTGAACTCGACCCGGTTCACCTTGTGCTTGGTGGGCCAGGTGTAGCCCCACCACGACGCGCCCTTGACCTCGTCGTCGAAGTCGCTCTCGCTCCCGGTCGCCGCACCGTCGTCCATCAGGGCAAGGCTGCCCGATTGTGTCGACTTGGAGATCGCCACCGCGCCAGAAGCCGGCGCCGCGAGGTTGTCAGCGCCCGGCAGGTTGTCGGCGGGTGCGTTCGACGACGGCGTCAGGACGAGCTTGCGCAGGTTGAAGTTGTAGACCGACGTCCCGATCCCTCCCCCACCGCACGGACACACGTTCGCCTGCAGGTACATCGTCTTGCCGTCCGGCTGGATGAACTTCGAGGGGATCGTCACGCCGTACCCGCCGTACTTCGAGGTCGACCACGGATACCCGCCGAAGTCCTGGCTCAGGAAGTGCTTCCACGGCCCCCACGGTGTCGGCGACTCGTAGAACTCGAAGGTGTACTCGGTCCAGGACGTGTAGACATATCGCTTCTGCTGCGGGAGGTAGGTGACTCCGCCCTGGCTGATCACGCTGAGGTTCGACGCGTTCGTCCCGTACGTCTGGGCGTACAGCCGACGTGTGTCCGTCAGCACAGGCTTCTTGTCGCGCACCCGAGACGACCAGCCCGAGCCGGTGTAGAACTTCCATGCGCCGCGATCCTGCACCTTGTTGTTCGGCACCCGAGCGAGGAAGACGCTCTGCGGATCCGCGACCGTGTCGTCGAACGAGTCCCGCCAGTTCCCGTCCAGCCCGTAGGCATAGACGTAACCGTCGGGCGCCAGTGCACCACCACGACCGAAGTCCGCGAACCAGATCGTCGTGAACACATGGTCGGAGAACATCGGCTTGCGCTTGTCCCACGTCCAGGTCCGGCCATGATCGGTCGACTTCAGAATCGTCGCCGCCGGTACGTCGTTGAAGTCCAGCGCGAGATCTTGTACGGCCAGGTACAGCGTGTCCCCGACACACACCATCCCGGTCGGCTTGCGGTTGTAGCCGGCGCCACTCCAGACCGACCCGACGCTGCGCGCGATCGTTGCCCCGGACAACTTCCCGGGCGTGTTCCCGCTGATCTCGCTGACCGCGATGTCGGCGAAGTCCTGGTCCAGGCTGAATCCCTTGCCGTCGCCGTTGGCGGCGTACAGCTTGTCGTTGCCGGCCCAGCAGGACGGCCAGAGGTCGCCGTCGCTCGGGCTCGGCGTGCCCGTGGTCGCGACCTGGACCGTGCCGACCGGGGTGGTCGACGGGACCGGCGGCGAGGAATGGTTCAGGAACGACGCCGCACCGAAGATCAGCGGAAGTACGGCAAGCAAAGCCCCACGCTTCATAGCACCTCTCTTGAGTGAGTCCGGTCCTACTTGAGACCGGTCGTCTTCATCGCGTCGACCAGGCGGCGCTGGCCGGCGACGAAGACCACGACCGTCGGGACGGCCGCGATCACGGCAGCCGCGAGGATGAGGTTCCAGGCCGAGGCGTACTGCCCCTGCATGCCGGACACGCCGAGCTGGATCACCCGCAGGTCCGGGTTCCGGGTGATGGTGAGCGGCCAGAGGAACGCGTTCCAGTTGGCCAGGAAGAACAGCACCGACAGCGACGCGAGCACCGGGCGACTGAGCGGGAGGATGACACTCCAGTACCGCCGCCAGTAGCCGCAGCCGTCCAGGTCGGCCGCTTCCTCCAGCTCGCGCGGGATGTTCAGGTAGTACTGGCGGAGCAGGAAGATGCCGAAGGCATGGAAAATACTCGGCACGATCAGCCCGGCGTAGCTGTCCAGCAGCCCGAGCTGCTTGGCTACCAGGAACAGCGGCACCAGGATCACCGGCAGTGAGACCAGCAGCGTCGACATGATCCCCGAGAAGATGATGCCGCGGCCGGGGAACCGCAACCGGGCCAGCGCGTACGCCGCCATCGAATGGAAGAACAACGCGATCACCGTGACCGAGACGGCCACGATCGCGGAGTTCAGCATGAACCGCGGCAACGGGATCTTCAGCAACACGTACTGCAGGTTGTCCAGCGTCCACGTCGACGGCCACCCGAAGTTGAAGACGTCCTCGGCCGGCTTCAACGCGCTGATCAGGATCCACACCAACGGCGCGACCGCGACGATGGCCAGGACGTGAGCGAGGATCGGGAAGAACGCCCTAGTCTTCATCGAAGCGACCTCCGCGGGTGAAGGCGAACATCAGACCGGTCAGGATCACGAGCAGTGCGACGACCACGGTGGTCAGGGCGGCGGCGTACCCCATGTTGTTGAAGGTGAACGCCTGCTCGTAGATGTAGAGCACAACCGTGCTGGTCGCGCGGGCCGGACCACCCTTGGTGAGCACGTAGACGAGGTCGAACGCCTGCAGGCCGGTGACCGCACCGATCGTCGAGTTCACCACGACGAAGAAACTGGTTGGTCGCAGCAACGGCCAGATCACGTACCTGAATCGTTGCCAGGAGCCCGCACCATCGATCTCCGCGGCATCCTCGAGCTCCTTCGGCACATCCTTCAGGCCGGCCAGGAAGACCAGCATCTGATAGCCCATCAGGAACCAGACGCTGATCACCACATAGGTGCCGAGGGCAAGAGACGGCGTACCGAGGAACGACACGTCGCTCAGGCCGAACGGCGCCAGCAGTTTCGACAACGCACCCCGCTTGTCGACCAGGAGGAACTGCCAGATCAGTCCGACCACGACCAGGCTGACCACGTTCGGCAGGAAGAACGCCGACCGGACCCAGCCGATGCCCTTGAAGTGGTTGCGGACCAGCATCGCCAGCGCGAAACTCACCACGAAGGCGATCGGCACGAACGCGACCACGTACGTCGCGGTCACCTTGAGCGAAGCCCAGAGTTGGTCGTCACCGGCCATCAGCCGGTAGTTGTCGACGCCGACGTACTGATAGTTGCCGAAGCCATCGACCTTGAAGAACGCGACGCCGAACGCGAGCACCATCGGCAGCGCGACGAAGATGATCAGGCCGATCGTGTCCGGCGCGAGGAAGGCGTACGCCGCCAGCGCCTCGCGCCGCTTCCTGGTCATCCCCGCCTTGGGCTTGGCCCGGGAGCGAGCCATCGGCTTGGACGGTGGGGCTGTCGTGGTCACCATCAGCTGATCGGTGCGCCCTGGTAGGTCTTCAGGAACGTGTCGATCTTGGCGGCCGCATCAGCCGCCGCCTTGCCCGGATCGGTCCCGTTCAGCTGGCAGGCCTGGATCGCGTCCGCGATCGGCTGGTACACCTCCGGTGGGAACCGCGGCTCCGGCTTGCCGGTCGGCGCGATCTCGCCGACGAACTTCTTCAGCACACCCTCGCCGAACGCGCCCTTCGCGTCGGCCGCGGCCTGGACGGACTTGCGGGGCGGCACGTTGGTCTTCACGACCGTGTTCCACTGCCGTTGCCGTTCGATGCCCGCGGCATCGGTCGAGCCGAGTGCCCAGGTGATGAACTTCGCGGCCGCCTCGGGATTCTTGCCCTTGGAATTGGCCACGAAGGCCCAGCCACCCAGGTCGGTGGCCGGCTTGCCGCCGTCCGGGGTCGGGTGCGGAATGATCCCGTACTTGACGTTCTTCGCCTTCGACCGCAGGTCTGCGACCGCCCAGATCCCGCTCTGCTGCATCGCGGCCGCACCGGACCCGAGGTTGGACACGACGTCACCGCCGCCGTCACCGAGCGCCTTGCGCGGAGCGACCTTGTGCTTGATCGTGTCCTGCCAGAACTTGAGTGCCTGGACTGCGGCCGATGAGTCGAACGCGACCTTGCCGTCCTTGATCGGCGAACCGTCGCCCTGCCAGAGGAACGGATACCAGGTGAAGTTCTGGTAGTAGCCCGGCGTCGTCTCGAACATCACGCCGTACCGGTCCTTGCCGGTCAGCTTCGCCGCGATCGCGAGCGTCTGGTCCCAGGTCGTCGGCAGGTCGGCCTCCGACAGGCCCGCCTTCTCGAACGCGGGCTCGCTGTAGTACATCGCGAGCGGCTCGATCTCCATCGGGAGGCCGTACACCTTGCCGTCCACGCTGCGGGCCTCGAGCAGGCCCGGGAGGTAGTCGGCCTTCGCGTCCGCGGACAGCACCGGACCGAGGTCCTGCAGGACACCGCCGTTGTAGTAGCGGAGGAAGTCACCCGGACTGATCAGGAAGATGTCCGGGCCTTGGCCGGACTGGAACGCGGTCTGCAGCGTGCTCCCGTTCAGGTAGTCCTTGCCGGGGATGTAGCGCAGCTTGACCTTGACGTCGTTGTTCTTGTTCCACTCGTCGACCGTCGACACGAACCACTTGCTCTGCGGTCCTTGGTCGTCGGACGGCCCGTAGAAGTTCCAGAACGACATCTCCTTGCCGTCACCGCCGGACGAGTCGCCACCGCAGGCCGACAGCAGCGGGACGCCGGCGGTGGACACGGCGAGGGTGCCGAGGCCGCCGCGAAGAACGGAGCGGCGGCTGAGTTTTCGGGCAGGGGAGGGTAATGCGGCCATCGGAGTGCTCCAGGGGTGTGGTCGAGCGGGCAGTTCTCACGGCTCAGCGGGCAAGAAAAGGGGCAATCGATTTCTCGCAATGTACGAGCGAGGTCGTGGCCGGTCAAGAGTTGAGCCGCCGCCGATGTGGTGACGGGGACGAGTTCTTGACTGCAGGCAAGGGTTTCGCCGCTGATTTCAGCCGTTGACACCGCCGTACGGGACTGCCTACTCTGCGTCTACTTCCTGGAAATCGATTTCTGACCAATCCTCAGCTGAGAGGCGCCGGGATGCCAGTTGTGCCGAACCGTGCGATCGCCCACCGCACGGCCGACGAGCTGCCCAAGGACCTGGTGGCGCGCGGATTAGAGGCGGCGCGCCACGCGATCGAGACCGAGGCCGCGGCCGTGTCGGCCCTGGCCGATCGACTCGACGGCGTTTTCCTGGAGGTTCTGACCGCGGTCGCTCGCTGCGAAGGTCATCTGGTGGTGACCGGGTTGGGCAAGTCGGGACTGGTCGGCCGCAAGATCGCCGCCACCTTGGCGAGTACAGGTACGCCGGCCACCTTCATCCACTCCAGCGACGCCCTCCACGGAGACTCTGGTGCGGTCACGGCTCACGATCTTGTCCTGGCACTGTCCGCATCCGGTGAGACCGCGGAGGTGTGTGCGTTCGCGCGGATGCTGAGGGATCGCGAGATCCCGGTGATCGCGATGACGGGCAGCGAGCACTCCACGCTGGCCGGGTTGGCGACATACACACTGGACACGATGGTTCTGCGGGAGGCGGATCCGCTGAACCTCGCGCCGACCGCGTCGACGACGGCCTCGCTGGCGATGGGTGACGCGCTGGCGTGTGCGCTCGTCGTACTGCGGGAGTTCAGTCATCACGACTTCGCGCGGTTCCATCCGTCCGGTGCCTTGGGCAAGCGTCTGCTGGGAGACGAGGCATGAGCCGGTACGATGTGTGTGTACTGGGATCGTTTATGAAGGACCTGGTGGCCTCGGCGGAGCGCCGGCCGTTGCCGGGAGAGACCTTGCACGGCACGGGATTCGCGGAGTTCCTCGGTGGCAAGGGCGTGAACCAGGCGATCGCGGCCGCGCGGATGGGCGCGCGAACGGCGATCGTCGGGACCATCGGCGCGGACCGATACGGCGAGGAGTTCCTGGAGTTACTCGCATCCGACGGGGTCGACACGTCGTGGGTCGTCCGGCATCCGTCCTTGGGCACCGGAGTCGGACTGCCGCTCGTGCTGCCGGACGGCGGGAACTCGATCATCATCGTCTCCCGGGCGAACGCGGCGATCACGCCCGCCGACGTCGAGGCGGCGGCGGAGGTTCTCACTGCGAGCAAGGTCCTCAGCGTGCAACTGGAGCTCCCGGTCGAGGCGAGTCATACCGCCCTGCGACTCGCCTCGGACGCGGGCGTGACGACGATCCTGACCCCAGCGCCGGTCCGCGGGGTCGACTCGACGGTGGCGTCGTACGTCGACATCCTGGTCCCGAACGAGATCGAGGCGGCCGCGCTGACCGGACTCGACTGCGACGACTCGACCCAGGTGCCGGTGATCGCCCGCCGGCTCGCCGACTCGTGGGACCTGCGGGGGTGTGTGGTCACGCTCGGGGCGCGTGGTGCGTTCGTCGTCGACCGGGCGACCGAGGTCGAGGTCTGGGTCGATGCTCACGCGGTCGCGACGGTCGACACGGTCGGCGCGGGTGACGCGTTCTGCGGTTCGCTCGCCGCGTCCCTCGCCTCGGGCGCGGGTTTGGTGGACGCGGTTCGACTGGCGAACGCCGCCGGCGCCCTGTCGACAACCGTCAACGGCGCCGCCGACTCGGCCCCGGCTCGAGCCGCGGCCCTCGCGCTGCTGGACGGCACTGTCGTGGACGGCGCGGCCTTCAGCCTGGGCTCACAGTCGCCGTGAGATCCTTTGCTCTGGATCGGGGTTAGAGTGCGATCCAGACGACCAACGGACCTCCAGCGGGGAGCGGGCATGACCACGATCTACGACGTCGCGCGTAGGTCAGGTGTGTCGCCGGCGACCGTCTCGCGGGTGCTGAGCGGCCGTCGCAACGTCGATCCGGAGCTGTCCGAGAAGGTCCGCGCCGCGGTGGCCGAGCTCGGCTACCGTCCGAACGGCGTTGCCCGCAACCTGCGCAAGTCCAGTACGAACCTGTGGGCCGTGGTCATCTCCGACATCGAGAACCCGTTCTTCACCTCGCTCGTGCGCGGACTCGAGGATGTCGCCCAGACCGAGGGTTACCACGTTGTCCTGTGCAACTCCGATGAGGATCCGGCGAAGGAGGCGGCGTACGCGTCCGCTGTTCTGACCGACCAGATGGCCGGGGTCGTCATCTCCCCGACGAGTACAGCCGAGGGCGTGCAGCTGCTCGCGGAGGCGAAGCTCCCGATGGTGCTCATCGACCGTCGGGTCGAGGGCGTCGAGGCCGACACCGTGCTGGTCGACAACGAGCATGGTGCGCACGAGGGCGTCAAGCACTTGATCGATGGCGGCTACCGGCGGATTGCCTGCATCACCGGGCCGCGCAAGGTCAGTACGGCGATGGACCGGCTGGCCGGTTACCGATCAGCGCTGCGGGCCGGCGGGCTCCGCTACGACAAGGACCTGGTCCGGCACGCCGACTTCCGCGAAGCCGGCGGGTACGCCGCGATGGAGAGCCTGCTCGCGCTGCCCGAACCGCCCGAGGCGCTGTTCGCCACCAACAACCTGATGACGGTCGGCGCACTGGAATGCCTTGCCAAGAAGGGCCTCCGGGCACCCGACGACATCGCCGTCGTCGGCTTCGACGACATCCCGTGGGCGGACCTGGTCGTTCCCAGCCTCACCACCGTCGCCCAGCCGACCTACGAGCTCGGCCGGACCGCCGGCCTCCTCCTCAAAGACCGAACCGCCTCCCCCGGCCGCCCGCCCTCCACAGTCACCCTCCGCACCGAACTCCACATCCGAGCCACCTCAGCCCCCCGAGCCACGTAGCAACACAGGGTGACCTTCGGAGCCGGTATTTTCCGAGGCGTGAGCAACGAGCGGATAGAGCAGGTTCAGGCGGTACTCGACGGCGTCCTCGGGATGACCGCTCCGCCGCACGACCTGCTGGCCGCTGCCCAGCGTGGGATCGACAAGATCGACCAGATCGCTTCGACCGCCCCGGAGGTAGCCGAGGAGATCGAGTTGCTGGATCTCTGCGAGCCACTGGAGCAGCTGGTCGAGGAGCTCCAGGACGTCATCGGCGAAGCATCCTGAGACGGAGTTGACCTTGACCGAGAACACCACGCCCGCTGCCGGCGGCACCTCCCGTTCCCAGTTTCCTGGCCTCTTCGGACTGCTCGACGACCTGCACCGGGAGGTGGCCGCGCGGTTGCCGGAGGCGGCGCCGTCCGACACGAAGTACCGAATGACCAGGTTCGGCCGGACCCGTGTCACCAAGGACGGGCAGGTACAGGTCGGCCGTCGCGACGCCGAGGTGCTACGGCAGTTGGCCGAGCGGACCGGACCGATCGACGACCCGAAGCAGTACGCACGAACCACTGCGGCCCTCGAGAACGTGATCGCCGCGCAGGCGCAGCTCATCGCGAACCCGACCGGCCGTTCGCACGACCGCTTCCACCCCCGGATCTTCGTGCAGGAGGCTGCCGACGGTACCGCGGGCGCGGCGGTCGCCGGCGCCGCCTTCGGAGTCGGCGACGCGATGCCGAGCGAGCCGTTGACCGGGAACCTTACCGACGTGCCTCAGATGCTGTCGTTGATCAGCAAGCCCATCGCGGACGCCATGCACCTGCAGTCACCGTGGCAGGTCGGCGTCGCGGTCGGCGGGGCCGTGGCCACGCTCGCGGTCGCCAATGCCTGGAACGAGGCTCGGAGCAACGAAGTCCTGGAACGCGGCGTCGAGCGAGCCTGGGCGCAGACGCAGGGCCCGGCTATCTGCAAGGGCCTCGGCGTGGCCGATCGACTCCCTGGCGTGGCCGCGAAGTTCAGCGGAGCACGGCTCGACGGGCCGACGGCGACCGCACATCAGCTCGGTGGCCAGCTCGGCGCCTACACCGAGCAGGACAAGGCGGCCGCGCTGACGGCGGTCGTCCAGGCTCAGCCGGCCGACCGAGCCGCCGCCGTGGTCAACACGCTGATTCAGGCAAGCACCCTTGAGGACGTGGCACCCCAGACTCGGGCACAGGCGGCCGAGCGGGTGTACGACGCCATCCGCGATCAGGGAACCTGGTCGGGTAAGGGCAGGTCGATGGTCAACGGCGCCATCATGGCAATCATGCGAGACGCCCCGGAAGGCGCGTCCTTGGTGACGGTGCTACCGAAAGCCGCCGGCCTGCACGCCGCCGCCGACCCAGCCCAGTCTCGGACGATACAAGTTGCCCTGGGCGACTACCCGCAGCCCGGGAGCGTGCCGGCCGAGCAGACCGGCAGCGGACCGCAGCCGGCTGACGGCACCCGGACAAACCTCACCCAAGCCACTCGAGACACGACGAGCGAGCGCTAGTGGAGGAGCTCCACCTGCGCGAGGGTCGCGGGCTCGGTGAGGGTCAGGCGGTAGTGCTGGTAGCTGTCTGGGGTGGGGATGGTGAAGGGGCGGGTTTGGCGGCGCCAGGGGAAGGTTTGCCCGGTTCGCTCGTCCAGGACGGACCAGGTGGTGCCGTCGGGGGATGCCTCGAGGAGCCAGTCGGTGGGATCTCCGGCGGAGTGGCCGGACGTCAGCGTGTAGGAGGTCGCGGTTGCCGCTTCGGGAAGCGACCAGGTGATGGGCGACTCGACCAGGGTTTCGGTGGCCGAGGTGTCGTCGAAGAGCGGGTTGGCCGGGTCGGTCGGGATCAGATCCACCAGCGGTTTGGCGACCGCGTCATCCGTGGTGAGCGCCGGCGGTAGGTCGAGAGTTCCCCAGTCGGACGGCTCCGGGCCCAGGACGAAGTCGATCTGACCGGCGGCGCGGAGTTCGGCGTCGGTGATGGATGCCACCGGCAACTGCTTGCCGTCGACCCGGACCTCTTGGACGTAAGGGTGTTCGTGGTTGGCGGCGGTGATCACGATCGGCTCGCCGCCTTGCGGGGTGACCACGGTCCGCGCGAAGAGCGGGGCGCCGATCGCGTACTCGGGGGCACCCACACGCAACGGATAGATGCCTAGGGCACTGAAGAGGTACCACGCGGACATCTCGCCGTTGTCCTCGTCGCCCGGGTAGCCCTGGCCGATCTGTTCGCCGACGAACAGCCGGTCCAGGACCTCACGGACGATCGCCTGCGTCTTGTACGGCGTACCGGCGTAGTTGTAGATGTACGCGATGTGGTGCGCCGGCTGGTTGCTGAAGCCGAACTGGCCCATCCGGACCGCCTGCGCTTCGAGCATCTCGTGGATGACGATCGAGTAGGTGCCCTTCTTCACCGCGAGCTCCGGCGTCGCGAAGAACTCGTCGAGCTTCGCCTCCAGGCCGCGCGGTCCGCCGTACAGGTTGGCCAGACCGCGGCCGTCGTGCGCGACGTGGAACGCGAAGTTCCAGCCGTCGGTCTCGGTGAAGTCGCCACCCCACTCGCACGGGTCGAACTCCTCCGGCGTCTTCGCGAACCGCCCGTCCGCGCGACGCCCCTGGAAGAAGTTGATCGCGGGGTCGAAGAGCAGGACGTAGTTCAGCGAACGACGACGCAGGTACTCCGCTTCCTCCCGCAACTGTGCGCGCCGCTCGACCGGCACCGACGGATCGTCCGCCAACCGCGAAGCCATCAGGGCCAGCCCGAAGTCGTTGAGATACGCCTCGAGCGCCCACGACACGCTCTCCTCGGTGTCGGTGCTGACGTAGCTGGCGAAGAACCCCGTCTCGACTCCCTTCCGCCCGACCTCCGTCGCCTCCGGTGCGACGGTCGCGTTGCGCAGACCCGCGTCGTACGTCGCCAACGGGTCCGGCAGCGGAACACCCTTCAGATAGGCGTCCGCGAACGCGACATCGGAGCTCGTCCCGGTCATGCAGTCGGCGTAACCGGGCGACGACCACCGGGCGATCCATCCACCGTCGCGGTACTGCTGCACGAAGCCGTCCACCAGCTCAGCGGTCAACTCCGGGTACAGGAACGCGTACGCCGGCCATGCGGTCCGGTAGGTGTCCCAGAAGCCGCTGTTGACATACATCTTGCCGGGTTTGACGACCGCGTTGCCGTCGGCATCGATCGGGACGACCGGGCTCGCGTAGCGGTACTCGGGCTCGTCCGCTGTCCCGGCGTTCTCGAACTGTGAGTTCGGGTAGAGGTTGAGGCGGTAGAGGTTGCCGTAGACCGTGCGCAGCTGCGGCTCGGTCGCGCCTTCGGGGCGGATCACCTGCAGGCGCTCGTTCCACGCCTGGTTGGCCGCCTGCTGGATCTCGTCGAAGCTGCGGCCTTCGAGCTCGAGCTCGAGGTTGTGGCGGGCCTGGTCGACGCTGATGAACGACGTCGCAATTCTGAGTACGACGTCATCCGCCGCGAATGTCGCCGCGCGTGCGTTCTTCCGGCCGCCGGCAGCCGGCCCGAAGGTCGCATCGACGGAGAAGACGCCGTAGCAGTACATCTGGGTGCGGCCGGTCTCGGCGCCGTTCTCGACCCAGCCGGTCAGCGCGGTCCCGTCGTACTCGAAGCCGTTGTTGTCGTCGATCCCGTCGAAGACGAGGTGCCGCCCGGCCGCCTCGGCGGGGAACGCGAACCGGAAGATCGCGCCATGATCGGTGGGTGCCAGTTCGGCGCGTACGCCGTTCGCGAGCTGGACCGAAAACAGATCCGGCCGGGCGATCTCGTCATCGTGGCTGAAGGCAACAGCTCGTTCGACCGGGTCACCGAGCGGCTCGGCCGCGGCGACCGGCATGATCGTGAGCTGGTCGCGGTCCCCCATCCACGGGCTCGGCTGATGCGAGAACGTCAGGCCTTGGAGCTCGGGACGGTTGTCCGCGTTGTTCGTGCGCTGGTACTCGTACGGCCAGCGATGGGTCGAGGCGTCGGTCACCGGAGTGAGGAAGTTGAACCCGTTCGGCCAGGCCGTGATCGGCAGCGTGTTGCCGCGGGAGAAGTCGTGGCTGGCGTTGGTCCCCCGGCGGGTGTCGACGTACGCCGCCAGGTCCGACCCGTCGAGCCTCGCCGGAGCCGGGCCGATCTCGACGTCATCGATCCAGCCCTGGAAGTCTGCGGGAGCGTCGACGACGAGCAGCACCTGCGCGACGGCCTTACCGGCGGCCGCGGACAGATCGACCTGCACGTCGTTCCACTGGTCGGCGTACAGAATCTTCGCCGCACCCTGCCCGGCGGCCGTGAGCGACACCCCGTACTGATCCGCAACACCCAGCTTGGACAACCGCGACCCGTCGGCGAACACCAGCTCCACCGCCGCGTACGTCGCCGCATAGCTCAGCTGCTCGTCCAGCTCGGGATAGATCTTGTACCGCAACCGATCCCCCGCAGCAATCGTCACCCCCGCGAGCGGCCACTCGAGCCCGGCTTCAGCCCGCCCGGCCGACCCCGCGTATCGAGTCGCCTCCACACTGCTGAATCCGCCCTCGACACTCGTCCGCCCACCCGGCCCGCCACCCACCTCAATATCCACCCGCGCAATGCTACGTTTCCCCACCACCCGCCACGCCGAGGTCCGGAAGCCGAACCATTCCCCGCTGACGATGCCCCCGGCGACGGTACCGGTGTCCTGCAGCAGGAACATGCCGTGCTGTCGCTCATGGTTGAGTGCCTTTCCGGGGAGCAGGTTCAGGTGGAATGGAAGAGGCGGAAGTGGTGGCCGAGGAATCGGTTGGTTTCTGGTGGGGTGGGCGCGGCGTGGTACTGGGTGGCTTCGGCGAGGAGTGGGGCGTCGGAGACGACGCCGCGGGTGGCCAGCCGTTCGTACTCGGCCCACGAGGACAGCAAGTAGTTCTCGATGTGGACGCCAGGCTCACGCAGGCTCTGGAAGATTCCCCAGTGCATCGCGCCGTCGCGCTCGCGGATCTCGCGGACGCGGCGCATCGCCGTACGGAACGCGTCGAGATTCTCGGGCGCGATCTGGTACTCGACGGTCACGAAGACGGGACCGTCGTCCGGGTCCAGCCGGGCATCGACGTACGGCGTCTCCGTGTGCAGCGGGCCGCTGTCCACGGCCTCGACCGCGCTCAACCGCAGGACGCGCGCCAATCCGATGTTGACGAGCATCCCCACCCCCGCCGCGATCAGCGTCGTGGTCACACCGAACCGTCCGGCCACGAAACCCCACCCGGCTGCGCCCGCGGCCATCGAGACCGCGAACACGAGCTGATAAACGGCCAGCCCCCGACCACGCACCCAGTTGGGTAGGACGGTCTGCGCCGCGATGTTGAACGTCGACGTGGTCGTCAGCCCCGCGAACCCCGCCACCAGCAGGACCGGGAACGCGGCCCACAGCACGTGCAGCTGAGACAGCACGAACAACGCCAGCGCATACAGCGCCAAGGCAACCATCACCAGATGCTCGTGGTTGAACCGCTTCCGGAGTCGGGGCAACAACATCGATCCGGCCACCCCACCGACCCCGAGACTGCCGAGGAGCAAACCGTACTGCCCGGCACCGGCTCCCAACCGAGTCCGGCTGACGACCGCGAGCAGGGCAGGCACCACGGTGAAGCAGAGCGCGTACCCGGCCGCCCGCGCGAGTACGACGTTCAGCTCCGGCGCATGCCGCACGTAACGCGCCCCGGACCGCATCGCGCCCAGCACATGCTCGGCCGGCAGTTGCGCCACCGACGCCGGACGCCGCCAGAAGAACGCGACCGCCACCAACCCGAGGAACGACACCGCGTTGAAGGCGAACGCCGCACCCGGACCGGCGATCGCAACCAGCCCGCCACCAATCGCCGGGCCGACCGCCTGCGTCAGCGTGAACGACGTCGAGTTCAACGCGATCGCATCCGGCAGTCGATCGCGATCGACCAGCTCCGGCGTGACCGCCTGCAGCACTGGCGCGCCGAGCGAAGCCCCGACCGACAAGAGCAGCGTGAGCAGCAACAACCCACTCGGCCTGGCGCCGCCGGTGAATGCGAGCCCAGCGAGTACAGCGGCGACCACGGCCTGCATCGCCTGGGTCACCACGATCAGGCAGCGCCGGTCCACGACATCGGCCAGCGCGCCCGCCGGCAACGCCAGCAGGAACGTCGGCACCGACGCCGCCGTCAGCAACAACGCCACCGGCGCGGCCGAGGTGGTCAGCGAAGTCATCAACCATCCGGCCGCGACGAGATGGATCCACGATCCGAGGTTGGAGAAGAGCCCCGCGATCCAGAACGCCCGGAATGTGGGCAGGCCGAGCGCCGACGGCTTCGGTGGTGCGGCCGCCGGCGATTCGGTGTCAGCAGACATACGGCGCGCCCCTCGGTCAGATGATCGTCGTGGGCACGATAGGCACGCCCGAACGGCGTCGTAATGTACGTTCTTGCGCCGCCTGGGCCAGCAGTTTTGCTCTCTGCCGGAAAGCTTCGGAGTCTGCTCCGCCGCCGGGTTACCGTCGCAAGTGACGCGGCCGGGCGGGAGGACATGGATGATCGCGAACGGCGAACTTCTCGACGATCTGATCCTGGAGTCGTACATCTATCCGGCCGGCCCCGCCGGGACCACTCCCAGCCATGCGCACGAGGGCTACCAGATCTCCTTCGGTGACGGCCCCGCCTGCAGGTACAGGTACCGCGGTGGCTGGCATGTCGTCCCACCCCACACGCTGTCGGTTCTGATGCCCGGCGAGGTCCACCTGGCCGTGGAGTTGGAGGACCGCCCGGAAGAAAGCAGCTACCAAGTGCTGTACGTCGATCCACGCAGGGTGGCGGACTTCGCCGCCGAGCTCGGCGGCCGGCCGAGCGGCACTCCGACGTTCGACGACGTCGTTCTGGCCGATCGCGACCTCATCACGAACTTCCAGCACCTGCACCTGCCGTCGACGCGGCTGGGGCTGGATAGCGGTGTGCGTTCGCTCCTCGCGGGTCTGATCGCGCGACACACCGATCACCCGGTCGATCCGCCCCCGGTGGCCGGGCCGCGGCACGCCGTTCGGATCGTCCGGGAGTATCTCGAGGAGAACTTCGCGGCGAACGTCTCGCTCGAGAAGTTGGCCGGAGTGGTCAACCTCAGCCCGTTTCACCTGGCGAGACTGTTCCGCCAAGAGGTCGGCATGCCGCCGCACGCCTATCAGCTGCAGCTTCGCGTGACCCGCGCCAAGCGTTTACTGCTGGAAGGTGTGCCGGTGAGCGACGTCGCCACCGAGACCGGATTCTTCGATCTCAGTCACTTCACCAGGCACTTCAAACGACACGTCGGAGTGACACCGGGCAACTACATGATCGAGAAAGTGACGTGATGGGTGCGACCCGAGAACAGCTGACCACGTTGTACGACGCCGCCCTTGCCCTCCGTGATGCCCCGGGCAACGAACCTGTCTCCGCCGTACTGACCCGATCGGTGCTCCGCCCGTTGGCCGAGCTCCTGCCCGACTACCAAGGCACGCCGACCGGCCAGGCCACGGTGTGGGACCTCACCCTCATCGCGACCAAGCTCCGTCTGCTCCCGGATCCGGAGCCGCAGTTGCTCGAGGCAACTGCCGCCTTGCAAGGGCTCGTCGGCGACGACCAGCTGGAGGAGCTGCGCGGCCTCGAAGCCGACCTGCCCGGTGAGATCCGGACCGCGCCGAACGGCCCGTACCTGCTGACCAACGTGGACGAGCTCAACGACTACCTCGGCTGTCCGGTCGCGGCCCGCCCGCAGCTCGCGTTGTGCCGCTGCGGTGGATCCAAGTCCAAGCCGTACTGCGACGGCACCCACGCCGAGATCGGCTTCACCGATGCGAAGAGTCCAGATCGAGTGCCCGACCAGCGGGACACGTACGTCGGCTTGCAGGTCGACGTGTTCGACAACCGCGGCATCTGCCAGCACTCCGGACTCTGCACCGACCGGTTGGCCACGACGTTCCGGCAAGGGCAGGAGCCGTTCGTCGCGGCCAGCGGCGGCCGGATGGACGAGATCATCCGCGCGGTCCGGGACTGTCCGTCCGGTGCCCTCAGCTACGGCATCGACGGTGTCGAGGCACGCGCCGAGGTCGACCGGCACGGCAGCCGCCAACCCGCGGTCGAGATCACCAAGGACGGACCGTACCGAATCACCGGCGGCATCCCGCTGCACGACGGCGACGGTCAGGACGTGCCGCGCGCCATCGGCTCCTCGCGCGAGCACTACGCGTTGTGCCGCTGCGGCCACTCGCAGAACAAGCCGTTCTGCAGCGGCATGCACTGGTACGTCGACTTCCACGACCCGGCGCCGTCCGAAGAGCCGACCATCTTCGAGTGGTGTGGCGGCCTGCCGGCGTTCACGCGGATGACCAGACTCTTCTACGAGAAGCACATCCCGGCCGATCCGGTACTGGCGCCGGTCTTCGCGTCGATGTCCGCGGACCATCCACAACGCGTCGCTGCCTGGCTCGCCGAGGTCTTCGGCGGCCCGAAGGCCTACAGCGGCGAGTACGGCGGGTACTCGCGGATGATCGGTGAACACATCGGCAAGGGCATCACCGAGGAGCAGCGGACCCGGTGGGTGCAGCTGTTGTTGCTGTCGGCAAAGGAATCCGGCATGCCGAACGACGCCGAGTTCCGCTCGGCCTTCGGCTCGTACATCGAGTGGGGCTCCCGCCTGGCCGTGGAGAACTCGCAGACCGAGTCGAAGCCGCCGATGAACATGCCGATGCCGCACTGGGACTGGACCACCGCCGCCGGCCCACCCGGCAGCCGCATCTCGGCGCTCGCTCCGGCTGAGCAGAGCGACGAGCCGGCACCGGTCCTCCCCGGCGCGGACGAGGCCGTCAGCTTCGCCCAGCACATCAAGCCGTTGTTCCGCAGCTCGGATCGCAAGTCGATGAGCTTCGCCTTCGACCTGTGGTCGTACGACGATGTCCGCCGGCACGGCGAGGCCATCCTCGACCGGGTCCGAGCCGGCAGCATGCCCTGCGACGGCGCCTGGCCCGCGGAGTACGTCACCACCTTCGAACGATGGCTCCGTACCGACACACTCCCTTAGCCCGACGGCGCGGGGCGGCCGTAACCACCGCTCCAGCTCGCAAGTGCGGTGGTGACGGGACGTTCGCACTCCGCCATCGTCACGAGAGTTGCTCGACCAGGTCTTCGAGTTCGGCCCGCAGCGGGGCGATCCAGTCCTCCGAGCCGGGGATCGTGCGCACGCCTTCGGTGACCACGAACGCGAGCGCGCGCAGGCAGAAGCAGGCGCCACCGACGAGCAGTTGGCGGTCGACCAGGAACGGGTCGGCGCCGGCGGCCTCGACGTACCGGGCGACGATCGGGCCGCGATCGTGGCCGAGGGCAACGGCATCGCGGATCAGCGTGTAGAGGTCGCTCAGCTGCGGCGCGACGTACGCGAGCGGCCAGTCGACGACCGTCCAGGTAGTGCCGTCCGTGACCAGGTTCTTCGGTACGAAGTCGCCGTGCACCACCCGCAGCGGCGCATCGCGGTGAAGCCCGGCGAGCGCCTCCGTCAGCGGGTCGAGGTCGACCTCGATCCGGCCGATGCGTGCCCCGAGCTCCTTCACCAGCTCCGGCGGGAACTCACTTCTTCCGTCGACCTCGGCACCTCGGATCCTTGCCACCAGCGACGCCGCCGCCAGGAACCCCTCCGCCGACGGCTCCTGTTCCAGGGTCACCCGCCCTACATCCGCAAGCACGAGTACGTCGCCGTCGGCGTAGATCAGCTCCGGTCCCGGCAATCCCAGCGGAACCACGAACCGTTCGTACGACCTGCCCTCACCGGATTGCGCGTCCGTGCCGCGTTTCACGATCACGCTGCGCAGCCCGTACGACAGCCGCCACACCTCGGACGATCCCCACTGCCGCAGCAACTCTCCGTGCACAGACGAGATCGCCGGCGCCTCGGTTGCCCGAAGGACTGGAACCCGCGGAAGCCAGTCAGGAAGCACCGAACGAGTAGATCACGGCGATCACCGCACGAAAACTCAAATACCGATCGGGGTGCGGGGCGTACACGTGCATCTGGCAGGCTTGAGGGTATGACCGAGAACGACACGCACGCCTGGGGCTTCGGCCTCGCCACCGTCACCGCCGCGGGCAACGTCCTGGACGTCTGGTACCCGGCGCCCGAGCTCGGTTCGCAGCCGGCCGACTCCAAAGCTCCGGCCGAGCTGATCGCGGCCGAAGGCAACGACGGGCTCCGGCAGGTTCGGCACGAAGTCGTCGCCACGCAGATCGTGCTGGACCAGGCTCCTGTCGGCACCGCGGACGCGTACCTGCGGCTGCACCTGCTCTCGCACCGCCTGGTCAAGCCGCACGGCGTGAACCTCGACGGCATCTTCGCCGCCCTGCCGAACAACGCCTGGACGTCGCTCGGCCCGGTCCCGGTCGACGAGATCGAATCCGTCCGGCTCCGGGCACGCGCGGCCGGTCAGCACCTGGCGGTGACGAGCGTCGACAAGTTCCCGCGGATGACGGACTATGTCGTACCGTCCGGGGTCCGGATCGGTGACGCGGACCGGGTCCGGCTCGGCGCGCACCTCGCCGAGGGGACGACGGTCATGCACGAGGGCTTCGTGAACTACAACGCCGGCACGCTCGGGACGTCGATGGTCGAGGGCCGGATCGTGGCCGGGGTCGTGGTCGACGACGGCAGCGACATCGGTGCGGGCGCGTCGATCATGGGCACCCTGTCGGGCGGCGGCAAGCACGTCATCTCGATCGGCAAGCGCTGCCTGCTCGGCGCGAACGGCGGTACCGGCATCTCGCTCGGCGACGACTGCGTGGTCGAGGCCGGCCTGTACGTGACCGCCGGCACCAAGGTCACCCTCCCCGACGGCAGCGTGGTGAAGGCCCGCGACCTGTCCGGGCAGCCGGGTCTGCTGTTCATCCGGAACTCGGTCACCGGCGCGGTCGAGGCGCGGCCGCGCAAGGGTGAGGGCATCACGCTCAACGAGGCCCTCCACGCGAACGCGTGATCGTCGGTACAACTTGCGAACGCCTGGTCGTTCGAAAGTATGAGTCTGCCAACCAACGTGAGACAGCACACGTCAACCAGTTCGTGATCAGTCGATCGGAACCTCGTGCGCGTGCTCACACGTTGGGAGCGATATGTCGGTGAAGCGTGGTGCTGTGGTCGCGGTGAGCGCCGTTGGCGTGCTCGCGCTGGCTGTCGGCGCCGGCATCGCGTGGATCGGCGGCAAGAACCTCGGCTCGATCATCCCACCGCCCGAGCAGTGTGAGGCGACGGTTGGCGGGCAGACCGTCGTACTGGATCTGGAGCAGGCCGAGTCGGCGGCGATCATCGCGGGTGTCGCCGTACGGCGTGGTCTGCCGGCGCGGGCGGCCACGATCGCTTTGGCGACGGCGTACCAGGAATCCGGAATGCGGAATCTGCAGCACGGGGACCGGGATTCGCTCGGGCTGTTCCAGCAGCGGCCGTCGCAGGGTTGGGGCACGGTGTCGCAGGTGCGGGATCCGCACTACGCGGCCGGCAAGTTCTACGACGCCTTGGTGAAGGTGAAGAACTACCAGAAGCTCGCGATCACCGTCGCGGCCGATGCGGTGCAGCACAGCGCCTTTCCGAACGCGTACGCCGATCACGAGGCGGACGCGCGGGTTCTGGCGTCGGCGTTGACCGGGCAGGCGCAGAGTGTGTTCGCCTGCACGGTGAACCCGGAGGACGTACCGGTGCAGACGATCGGCAAGAACGGGCTGACGCCGCGCGCAGACCTCGTCCGGAAGGACCTCCTCGCAACCTTCGGCAAGCTGTCGACCGGCGGCTACGAGCCCGGTGGGGTGTCGACCGGCCACATGGAGGGCTCGGCCCATTACGACGGCCGGGCCGTTGACGTCTTCGTCCGCCCGATCACGAAGGCCAACACCACCAAGGGCTGGGCCATGGCGCAGTACCTGGTGGCCCGCGCGAAGCTCCTGAACATCCAGACCGTCATCTTCAGCGACAAGATCTGGACCGCCGGCTCGAAGTCCGACAACGGCTGGCGCGACTACACCCCACCCGAACGCTCCGGAGACCCCAAAATCCTCCGCCACCTCGACCACGTCCACGTAGACGTCACCAAGCAGTAACTCCGCGGCGACCGACCTACTGCCGCCTCCGACGGTCCGCGCGAACTGCCGTCCCAGCCTCCCGTCGTTCGCGCGAAGGATACGAACGATGCCCAAATCGGTCGCCGCTTCGCGGCGGCTGATTCTTACCGCCTCCGGCGGGCTGCGCGAACTGATGGCCCGCCGCTCAACTCGTTTGCGCGACGGGGATGTGGGTGCCGCGGTCTCCGGGCTGCGTGATCGTGCCAGTCGGCGCGGCGTGCGTCAAGGGCGCCTTCGGCGTCGCTGCGCGATCTTCGACCCTTGACCCACACCACCCCGACCAGGAAAGACCGCAGCTATGCCGGAGCCGCTGACCAGAGCGGTCGCGCGCGGGATGTGATCACGGCGCCCGACTGTGGAGAAGCTGACGAGCCGGGTCCGGGTGGGGCGCCGCACGTATTCACGGTGGTGGACTGTGGTGAGGCCGACGAGCCGGGTCTGGGTGGGGCGCTGGCGTGTTCACGGTGGTGGACTGTGGTGAGGCCGATGGGCCGGATCTGGGTGCGGTGCCGGCGTGTTCACGGTGGTGGATCGTGGTGAGGCCGACGGCCAAGGGTCCGGCTGGGTGCGGGGTGATCACCGCCGGGGATCGCGGTTCGGCTGACGGCGCCAGTGCGACCGGCGCCGACCCGGTCGCACCGGCCGGCGTTGTGTGCGCCCGGCTCGCCCCCAACACGAGCGGATAACCCTCCGACTTGAGGGTTCTCACGTGGTGCTAGAGCAGACAACCCACCACTCACGGGGTTATCCGCTCGTGTTGGGCCGCGGGGTGCCTGGTGCTGGATGCCTGGTGCTGGATGCCTGGTGCTGGGTGTATCGAGTCGTGGCGTTTGGTTCGGGCGGGATATTCGAGTCGTGGATTTCGGCGCTGGATTTCGCGTGTCGATGACCCGGATCCACGACTCGATGCCCGGGCAGGGGCGGGTCTCGTGATGTGACCGGGATTGTCCAGGTGGCGGGATTCGGGGCCCGGAGCGGCCGGTCCGCGGGAGATGGGCACACCTTGTGGCGGGTGTGAACACGATATTTCCTGTGTCAGCCCACCAGTAGTTGTGTCACCATCCGACACCCGTCCCGCCGGCGGACCAGGATCAGCCAGTACACCGGCTGCCGCCCCCAACCACACCGAACCAGACCAGCCCGGGTCCACACCGAACCAGACCAGCCCGGGGCCACGCCGACATCACGGATTCACATCACCTGGCTCATAGCTCCCCGCGGGATCCGCGTAGCTGCGTCCTTCCCTGATCGCGGCGGTGTGGGTCAAGGGTCGAAGATCGCGCAGCGACGCCGAAGGCGCCCTTGACGCACACCGCCGCGATCAGCACCATCACGCAGCGGAGCCCGCGAACCACAGTCCCTCCGCAAGACCCCGACACCACAGTCCGCTCGGCGCACACCACATGAGCGGGCGGATCCGGGATCCGCGCCCCCGCCGAAGGCGGCAACAGTCAGCGGCCGCGTAGCGGTGTCCGATCCCGCACCCGCCGGAGGCAAGCAGCCGCCGCGAAGCGGAGGCAAGACGGCCGCCGGACGCGGAGGCAAGACAGCTGCCGCGAAGCGGTGACGGCGGCACCTGAGACAGCGCGAGCGTGGGATCGGTTGGCCGGGTGTTATGGCGAAGCGGGACGTCCCGGAGGACGTCCCGCTTCGTAGCTCAGTGGATGGTGCGTGCTTGCTTACTCGTCGTGCTCTTGGGGCGGCAGGGCGGCGATGAAGGGGTGGTCCTTGTCGATCTTGCCCATCTTGGATGCGCCGCCTGGGGAGCCCAGGTCGTTGAAGAAGTCGACGTTCGCGGTGTAGTAGTCCTTCCACTGCTCCGGGGTGTCGTCTTCGTAGTAGATGGCCTCGACCGGGCAGACCGGCTCGCACGCTCCGCAGTCGACACATTCGTCAGGGTGGATGTACAGCATCCGGTTGCCCTCGTAGATGCAGTCGACGGGGCACTCCTCGACACACGCGAGGTCCTTCAGGTCAACACACGGCTGCGCGATGACGTAGGTCACTGCTACTCCTCCTATATGGCAGGCAAGCGCAGCTGATCCTGGGGTGCTGCGATGCGGTGGTGCACTGTCTTTCTAGTATCACGGTAGTCCTTCACCCACTCTGCCAGGAGTCCGCATCGTGTCAGGCCTGAGTGCCCGTGATATCGGCCACCGTGTAGTCGTACGGCACCGGATTCCGGGCGGTCTGACCGACGTGATCGGCGTACTCCAGGCCTGGGAGCCCGGCCACCTGGCCGTGCGCCACGCCGACAGTAGTGTGCACCAGATCGGTGCCGGAGACATAACAGCCGCGAAAACCGTCCCGGAACTGCCGCTGCGACCGGTCGACGTCGAGCAACTCTTCCTCACGACCGCACTGGGCCGGCCGGCGGTCGAGACGGTGTACGTCGGGCACTGGTTGCTGCGGGCATCGTCCGGCTGGACCGGCCGGGGCAACTCGCTGTTACCAACGGGCACCCCAGGGATGCCCGTAGCTGAGGCGCTCAAGCAGGCCGAGGCGTTCTACGGCGAGCGCGGACTCCCACCGCAAGCCCTGATCCGTCTCGGCAGCCCGCAGGCCGACGAACTGACCAACGCAGGCTGGGTCGACGCCCGCCCGGAGCAGTCCGACGTACTGGTCATGCACACCACCCTCGACCACGTGAATGCCGAGCCGGAGTACGACGTACACGTCGCAGAACACCCCACCGACGCCTGGTACGCGACCGCGTTCGACGGCCCGGTGCCAGAGCCCGCCCCGAAGGTGCTGGAAGGCGCCCCGAAGGCAGTCTTCGCCTCGATCACTCTCGCCGGCGAAACGGTCGCGGTAGGCCGGGGCTCCATGACTGGCCACTGGCTCGGCATCGACGCCATCCGCGTGGCTGCGTCGCACCGCCGCCGAGGCCTCGGTACGGCGATCGTCCAAGGCCTGGCCCGGTGGTCCGGCGGAGAGGGCGGCCGCCGTACCTATCTCGAGGTCCTGCTGGAGAACACCGCCGCCATGGCGACCTACAGCCGCCTCGGCTACCGAGAGGCCTACCGCTACCGCTATCTGACCAAGCGATGAGCCGCCCCGGCACCAATCAACGTCAGAACGACAAACCCGGCTAGTACGACGCTCAACGCGCGACTGGGGTCACTGGCCAACGCAGCGTAGGTAGAACCGGCCAGGGCGACTCCGAGCGCGCCGGATAGCTGTGCATTGGTGGCGACGACTCCGGACAGGTCAGAGGCGTACTGCGCGGACATGCTCGACGTGACCGCGCCGATCAGCGTGTTGGCACTGATCCCGAGACCTAGACCGCCGATGCCCAGCAGAACAAAGAGAAGCGGTCCAGTCCGGCCACCGGAGAGTAAATAGGTCATAACTGCCAGATACCCCACGGCCAGGACCAGGCAGCCAACAAACGGCATCCACCGCGCACCCCTGCGCAGTTTGGGCAAGATCGGCCCGGCCACCCCGAATGCGGCCACCCAAACAACCATGGCGAACCCTGAGTACGCCGGGCCCTTGTGTAGACCACTCTGGAGATAGAGCGCGAGCACGAAGAGCAGGGCGAAGTACGTGCCCGTCGTGCAGGCGTGTGCCAGCAGACCGGCACGGACAGACCGATTGGCGAGGACCTGACGGGCGATGAGCGGACGACCGCCACGGGCGGCTGCCCGGCGTTCGCCGTACTCGAAGAAGGCCAGGGCTGGGAGACTCAGGATCAGGCAGAGCCAGGACCACGCGGGCCAACCACGCTCGGAGCCCAGCAGCAGCGGAACGATGACGAGCAGGACAGCGGTGGACAAGCTGAGTACGCCGGTGAGGTCCATGCGGTCACGCTGACCGGCCGGGTCGGCCGGAAGCCGACGGCAGGCGGCGATCGCCAGGGCCATGCCGATGGGGACGTTGACGAGGAAGATCGGACGCCAACCGGTGCCGAAGAGGTCTGCCGCGATCAGCACGCCGCCGAGCAGTTGACCGAGGACGGCACCTCCGGACAGCGCGATCGAGAAGTAGCCGAGGGCTTTCAGACGATCGCGTCCCTGGAAGTGGAGCTGAATGCCGCTGAGTACCTGCGGGACCATCAGCGCAGCCCCGGCGCCCTGGACGAAGCGGGCGACGACGAGGCTGACGATCTCCGGCGCGAGCCCGCACGCGAGCGAGGCCGCGGTGAACACGGTCAGCCCGAGCAGAAACGTCCTGCGGTAACCGAACGACGAGCCGAGACGGGCGCCGGTGATGAGCAAGACCGCGAAGGCGACGATGTACCCGGACACGACCAGGCCGACCGCGCCCTCGGACGCATGGAGGTCGGCGGCGATCGACGGGCCGGCGATGTTCGCGACCGCGATGTCGACGTTCGCCATGAACTGGCCGGTGAGCAGGACGGCCAGGACGGCGGTCCTGCTCGTGGTCGGAGCTACTTGGGTCTGTTCCACGATGATGGAACGGTGTGAGGCGGGCCGAGTGTGAGGGCGTTACGCTCAGGGACCATGGCGGATCACGTGGTGGAGCGACCGGAGTACGCCGGGGACTTCGAGGGAACGGTGCACGTCGAGTACACCCCGCACCCGGACGACGGAGTGGCGGATCCGGGCGAGATCGTGTGGACCTGGGTCCCGTTCGAGGAGGATCACCACCGCGGCAAGGACCGCCCGGTGCTGGTGGTCGGGTCGGACGGGGCGTGGCTGCTGGCGCTGATCCTGACCAGCAAGGATCACGACCGCGACGCCGCCGACGAGGCCCGCTGGGGGCGGATCTGGATGGATATCGGCAGCGGCCCGTGGGACCGGGAAGGCCGCCGCAGCGAGGTTCGCCTCGACCGCGTCCTACGGATCGACAAGTCCGACGTACGCCGCGAAGGCGCCGTCATCGACGAGCCACTGTTCAACCAAGTCGCCGCGGAACTCCACAAGATCCACCGCAGCTGACCCACCGATCAGCTTGGCGGGCGGGTGCTGTTGGTGGTGCTGGGCCTGACCTGGCCGGGCGGCGGAGTGGTAGTACCCGGCGGCGGGGTAGTGCCCGGCTTCGGGCCGCACCGGATGTCGTCGGCCGCGTTGTAGTGCGTGGTGAACTGCTCGGTCTTCTTGCGTACGCCGTTCTGCGCGAAGTACCGGTAGATCGTGATGTCGAAGCCCTGGCTCGGTGCTTGCACCTTGCAGCCGGCCGCGGTGTTGTAGACCACGTTCGGCGCCCGGAAGTTGGTGCGCTCCGACTGCCCGGCGGTGATCTGCCAGACCTTCGTGCCCCAGATCTTCACGGTGAGGCTGCCCTGGCTGCCCGGTGTCGACGCGGTGAAGATGGTCTGGACCAGGATCCCGTGACCGGAGTCGTTCAGGAACTTCAGATCCACCGACGGCCAGGCAACGGTGGCCTCGCGGCCGACCGGGTAGCGGCTGATGTAGACGCTGTGCGCCTTGTGCTGGACATCCTTCAGCCCGGCGAAGAACGCGGCGTTGAAGGTCGTGGTCGCCGACTGCGACACACCGCCGCCCAGGTCGAGCACGAACTTCCCGCCGCTGATGATGTTGCCCTCGGTGAACCCGTTCTCCTTGGTCCGCTCACCGACGATCTTGTTCAGGCTGAACGTCTCGTTCGGCTTCAGCAGCGTGCCGTTGATCTTCGCCGCCGCGGTGCCGATGTTGGTGTTGCGGTACGGCGCGTGCGGGAAATGGGTGGTGAACTCACCCATCACCTCTTTGATGCCCAGGGCACCGGCCTGCTCGGTGGTCACCGTCGCCGGGGTGTGCGCGAGCCCGATCGAGGCACGGCGTTCGCCGGCCGGCTTGGTCAGCACGGACAGGATCGCCGGACCGACCTTGGTCCGGTCGACCACCATCCCGTCGATGGCCGGGACGACCTGCGGCTTGGCGCCGACGATCTGGACGGTCGCGTCCTTCGGCAGCGTCTCCAGAGCCTTGAATCGCTTCTGGAACAGGGGTTCCAGCGCCTTGGCATTCAGCGACGGCGTAATGTCGCCGTCCTTCGCGGTCAGCGTCAGCGCGGGCGCGAACTCGGCCGGCTGCAGGTCGACCGACTTCGATCCGACCGTCAGCCGGATCGGGCCGGAGACCGCCGGCTCGGCGTACTCCTTCATGGCCTTGTCGATCGCGTCCGTCCCGGCCTGCGGCTTGGTCACGCTGACCGGAAGGTCCTTCGGCTGGCCGTCGGAGGGATAGGCGGCAGCCACGGCGTCCGAGGCCTTCGCGGTATCGAGGGCGAGGCCGTCGGCCGGCTCGTGCTGAACCGCCTTCGCGCTGACGAAGGTGATCGTGCCTTCGGTGGCCGGGCGGTTCACCTGGGTGGCGAGCTTGTCGACGGCCGCCTTCAGCTTCGCGTCGTCCTTGCTGACGACGGGCTCGATCGCGCTGCCGCCGGCCAGGGCGTGCCAGATCCGGCCCGGGGCCAGGCTGCGGCCCGCACCTGCGGCGGCCACGGTGGCCTCGAGGTCCACGGAGAGCCCTGCGTCGGCCGGCTTCACCTGGAACGTCGACTCGCCCGCCTTCAGCGCGATCGGCGCCGCCATCCGGTCCTTGAGGCCGGCCTCGAGCTTGGCCTTGGCGTCGGCCTCGGACAGCCCGCCGACACCGATGCCGAGAACGGTGGTGTCACCGGGGATCTTGTCGCCGGCGAACGCGAACGCGGCGCCGTACCCCACCACGACCACACCGAGCCCCGCCGCGGCGATGATCCCCGCGAGCTGCTTTCTCCCCACCGGAAAGAGTCCTCCTGCTCGAGCCGTCGTCAGGCTGCGCCTGCACGAAACCCCGCGCGACACTCAGCGCGGGCACAAGGGCACATCCTACGGGAAGGGGCAGACCGATCAGACCGTTGGGGCAGGCCCAGCCTGCCCCAACGGACCCCGCTGCTCACGCTCTGCCGAGGCAGCGATCACGCCCCGGCGTCGGGCAACTTCCGGTAGGCGCTCGAGTGGTAGATCAGCGCGTCCGGGTCCGCGGGCTCGCCCAGCCCCAGGCTCAGCACCTCACCGACCACGATCGTGTGGTCGCCGCCCGGGTACGTCGCCCAGGTGCGGCACTCGAGCCACGACAGCGCACCCTCGACGAGCAGGCATCCGGTCTTCGGGCCTGCGGCCGTACCGATCCCGTCGAACTGACTGCGTAGGTCGCGTCCGGACCGGGCGAACCGATCCGCGATCGCGTGCTGGTCCCCGGCGAGGACCGAAACGGCCCAATAGCCACAGTCCAGTACGGCGTCGTGCATCCGGACGCCCTTGTCGACGCAGACCAGCACCAACGGCGGATCCAGCGACACCGACGTGAACGCGCTCGCGGTCATCGCATGCGCGACACCGTCCTGCAGCGTGCTCATGATCGTGATCCCGGACGCGAACCGGCCCAACGCCGTACGGAACTCTGCCGCCTGAAACTCAGCCACTCGGCAACTCGGTCACTCGGCCTTCTAGAGGCCCGCGAACAGGTCGTGCTCGAGGCCGTCCGGGCCAGGCGCGGCCGTGCCCTTGACCAGCCGGTACGGCTCGGAACCCCAGATCTGGTTGCCGAAGTTGTTCGACAGCGCGAAGAAGGGTCCGTCGACGGTGATCTGGGTGGCGTGCGCCTTCATCGCATTCATCTTGCGATCCAGGAAGTCGTCGCCGTCGATCACGCAGTCGATCAGCCGGTCCGGCGTGATGAACGGCCCGAGCTCGCCGTCCGGATCCATCCCCTCGAACGTCGTGGTGTCGCCGGCCTCGCGCAGCATCCGCAACTGGGACCGCATCCGCGACTCCGCCATCGCCACCCAGTAGACCTTTTGGATCGCCCAGGCCTCGCCGAGGTCCTCACGGTACGAGCGGGCGCCGGCCAGGTCGGCGGCGTACATCGCGACCCGGTGGGCCTTGATGTGGTCCGGGTGGCCGTAGTTGCCGTACTGGTCGTAGGTCACCAGCACCTGCGGCCGGATCTCGCGGATGATCGGGACCAGGTCGTCGGCCGCCGCGAGCAGATCGGCCTGCCAGAAGCTGTCCTTGCGCGTCTCCGGGGGGACGTCGGCGTTGCCCTCCTCGTTGTAGATCATCCCGGTGTCGCGGTACTTGCCCGGGCCGCCGAGGAAGCGGTGGTCGGTGACGCCGAGCTCGGCCATCGCGTCGGCCAGCTCGCCGATCCGGTGCCGGCCGAGCTGATCGTCCTGGTCGGCGGCCAGGTGCGCCAGGTCCGGGACCAGCACCTCACCCTCTTCACCGAGCGTGCAGGTGACCAGAGTGACGTGGGCGCCCTCGGCGACGTAGCGCGCCATCGTCACGCCGTTGTTGATCGTCTCGTCGTCCGGGTGGGCGTGGACCAGCAGGAGCCGGCGTTCTGGAAGCTCAACCATGCCGAAAGCCTACGTCGACCCCCGGACAGAAAGCTGTGGCCGGACAGACAGGAACCTCCGGAGTTTGCCCAGCCGGAGTTTGCCCAGCCGGACTTGTTAGCCGAAGCGGCGGACGAGGAGGCAGCCCGCCTGGAAGCGGGACTTGGCACCGAGGCCGAGGATCAGCGCGCTGATCTCGGCGCGCACGGTCCGCAACGACAGGCCCAGCTCGCGCGCGACCGCGGCGTCCTTGGCGCCGGTGGACATCATCCGGCCGATCGCGATCTGACGGCTGGTCAGCTCCCTGACCGCAGCCGGCGTCCGCCGCCGCGATCCGAGCTCGTACACCTCACAGATGATCTCCGGTGCGCCATCCGTCTTGAAGATGGCCTCTTTCCGTACAGCCGGCACGGCCTGATAGACCGACATTCCTCACTCCTCCCCAGAAGCTTTCAGGGGTGGATTCTGTCTGGTTGGTCTAATCGGGCACCAGGTACAACCCATACAAACAACCCATACAGTTTCTGAGCGTGAGCCGCCGACAGCGCTCCGGAGGCTCGCGACGGTGTGATTTCCGACACTCACAGCCGGCTCTGCAACTCCAGAACGAACGGCCGGTCCGGAACCAGCCAGTCCAGTGCGACCAGCTCCGCCGCTCCGAACCACCGGAGTTCGGCGTGCTCCCGGCGTACCGGTTCGCCGTCGACGATCGTCGCCAGGTAGACGCGGAGCTGGTACTGCTCGGAGATCTTCACGGTCGGCCCGAGTGAGGCGCCGACCTTGATCTCCAGGTCGAGTTCCTCGCGGATCTCCCGCACCGCCGCCTGCTCCTCGGTCTCCCCCGGCTCGACCTTCCCGCCGGGAAACTCCCAGCCACCTTCCGGCCCTGACCGGTACGCCGCCAGCACCAGCCCATCCCGGACGACGGCCACCCCCACAACAATCTGCATTGTCGTGACTCTGCCAGAAACTGTCCGTGCCCTTGGGCAGGATGGGCGCATGCCGTTGCAGAACAGGGTTCTTCCCACTCAAGAGATCGTGGCCGAGCCGGGCCGCGGTCTGCTGATGGGCAACCGCGGCAGCCTGCACAGCCCGGATCGCCGCCTCGGCACGACCCGCTGGCGCTCGAAAGCCTGGATCTGCTGCGTCCTTGACTGGAAGGGCATTCGACGCGATCCGATGCCATCGGGACGCTGGACCGCATTGTTCTTCTTCGATGAAGCCGTCGCCCTCGCAGCCGGCCATCGACCATGTCATTACTGCCGTCGCAGGGACTTCCTCCGCTATGCCGGCGCCTGGGCGAAGGGCCGCGACCTCGACGAGCGTCCGCGCGCCGCCGCGATGGACGCCCAACTCCACAGCGAACGCGTCGAACCACGCACCCGACAGCAACGCACCACGATCCAGGACCTCGCCGAGCTCCCCGACGCCACCATGATCCGGTACGACGGACGCCCGGCGCTCGTCCTCGATCACCAGGTCCTGCCGTGGTCCTGGCAGGGGTACGGCGATCCGCTCGAACCGCCCGGTCTGCGCGAGGTCGTCGTCCTCACCCCACCCGCGAATCTCGTTGTGCTGAAGGCCGGATTCGTTCCATTACTCCACCCGTCGGCACGTCGCAACTGAGGTGACCCTAACCCGGAACACGCCGTACCGAGGGGGCTTCCGTTGGGCGCTCGGCAGGGGCAAAGTGTGCCCATACTGACAGCTACATAACCATCACTGGAGTCGGCATGGGTGCTGGAGACATGGGTGCGGACAACAACAGCGTCGCTGCCGTCGTCCGCGCGCTCGAGGGGCTACACGGTGCCGTCGCTCGATTGAGCCAGGAGTACGGTGACACCCTCGGCATCCGCCGACTGGTGTCCGATGTGGCCCGGCTGAACGACGACCTCGCAGAGCTCGGCCCACCCGACCCCCGGCACAGACCCGGACCCGTTCCGGAGGAACTCGAGGAGATTCCCGACGTGGAGTATGACGCGTCCATGTGGACCGATGCGGAGCACGAAGGCTTCGGCGCACCTGATAGGCACGCCCCGTGAACGAGCGCAGCGAGAGAACCGATAAGCACAGTGGCCAAAAGCCAGCAGAATCGCCCGCAGCGAAGCGAGGACGATTCTGATGGCGACTGGGGTAAGCGCTCCCGGCCGCGCGCAGGTCGGTGTCAAGACCGTTCGATCGGACCGTTGGTGGCTGGCGCCGCTGCGGATCGGCGTGATTCTGCTGTTCTTCATCGTCTACGCGACGATCCGGATCTTCATGAACAAGTGGTACTGGGTCGATTCGTACCACTACCTCACTCCGCTGTACTCGCCGTGCGTGACCAGCAGCTGCGTCGAGGGGTCGAGTCACCTCGGCACCTGGTTCGGCAACTTCCCGCGCTTCCTGCCGTTCAGCCTGATCACGTTCGTGATCCTGGCCGGCTTCCGCGGTACGTGCTACTACTACCGCAAGGCCGGCTACCGGTCGCTGTTCTTCGCCCCGGCCGCGTGCGCGGTCCCGGAGCCGCACAAGAACTACACCGGTGAGCGGAAGTTCCCGCTGATCGCGCTGAACCTGCACCGCTACTTCTTCTACGGCGCGCTGGTCTTCGGTCTGCTCAACGTCTACGACGGCATCAAGGCCTTCCACGGCCAGGACGGCGGCTTCGGCATCGGCCTCGGCACCCTGATCATCTGGGTGAACCTGGTTGCCCTGTGGCTGTACACGCTGTCCTGCCACGCCTGCCGGCACATCGTCGGCGGCCGGCTGAAGAACTTCTCCAAGCACCCGCTGCGCTACCGGTACTGGACCTTCGTGTCCAAGCTGAACCCCAAGCACGGAACCTTCGCGATGACGTCGCTGTTCACCGTGATCCTGACCGACGCCTACATCATGGCGCTCTCGGCGGGCTGGTTCTCCGACCTGCGCATCCTCAACTGACGACCAGGAATTTCGAGATATGACTGAGCTGGAACGACACTCCTACGACGTCGTCGTGATCGGGGCCGGCGGCGCCGGCCTGCGTGCGGCGATCGAGGCCCGCGAGCAGGGCAAGCGCACCGCGATCATCTGCAAGTCCTTGTTCGGCAAGGCGCACACCGTGATGGCCGAGGGCGGCTGCGCGGCCGCGATGGGCAACGCGAACTCCAACGACAACTGGCAGGTCCACTACCGCGACACCATGCGCGGTGGGAAGTTCCTGAACAACTGGCGGATGGCCGAGCTGCACGCCCAGGAAGCCCCCGACCGCGTCTGGGAGCTGGAGACGTACGGCGCGCTGTTCGACCGGACGCCCGACGGCCGGATCAGCCAGCGCAACTTCGGCGGCCACACCTACCCGCGGCTCGCGCACGTCGGCGACCGGACCGGCCTCGAGCTGATCCGCACGCTGCAGCAGAAGATCGTCTCGCTGCAGCAGGAGGACTTCGAGGCGACCGGCGACTACGAGGCCAACCTCAAGGTGTACGCCGAGTGCACGATCACCGAGCTGATGAAGGACGGGGACGCGATCTCCGGCGCCTTCGGGTACTGGCGTGAGTCCGGGCGGTTCGTGCTGTTCGACGCACCCGCGGTGGTGCTCGCGACCGGTGGCGTCGGCAAGTCCTTCAAGGTCACGTCGAACTCCTGGGAGTACACCGGCGACGGGCACGCGCTCGCGATGCGGGCCGGCGCGACGCTGATCAACATGGAGTTCATCCAGTTCCACCCGACGGGCATGGTCTGGCCGCCGTCGGTGAAGGGGATCCTGGTCACGGAGTCGGTCCGCGGCGACGGCGGCGTACTGAAGAACTCCGAGGGCAAGCGGTTCATGTTCGAGTACGTCCCGGACGTGTTCCGCGCGCAGTACGCGGAGACCGAGGAAGAGGCCGACCGCTGGTACAAGGACCCGGACAACAACCGGCGTCCACCGGAGCTGCTGCCGCGCGACGAGGTCGCCCGCGCGATCAACTCCGAGGTCAAGGCCGGCCGCGGTACGCCGCACGGTGGTGTGTTCCTGGACGTGTCGACCCGGCTTCCGGCCGAGGAGATCATCCGGCGGCTGCCGTCGATGCACCACCAGTTCAAGGAGCTGGCGGACGTCGACATCACCGCGGAGCCGATGGAGGTCGGCCCGACCTGTCACTACGTGATGGGTGGCGTCGAGGTCGTCCCGGACACCGCCTCGTCGAGCGTGCCCGGACTGTTCGCGGCCGGTGAGGTCGCCGGTGGCATGCACGGCTCGAACCGGCTGGGGGGCAACTCGCTCTCCGACCTGCTCGTCTTCGGGCGGCGCGCGGGCATGGGTGCCGCTCTGTACGTCGACAGCCTGCAGGAGCGGCCGAAGATCGACGAGGCCGACGTGGACGCGGCGGCGGCCGAGGCACTGGCGCCGTTCGAGCTCGAGGGCGGGGAGAACCCGTACACGATCCACCAAGAACTGCAGCAGTCGATGAACGACCTGGTCGGCATCATCCGCAAGGAAGAGGAGATGGAGCAGGCGCTCGGCCGGCTCGCCGAGTTCCGCGGCCGGATCGCGAAGATGACGGTCGAGGGCCACCGGCAGTTCAACCCCGGCTGGCACCTCGCGCTCGACCTGCGCAACATGCTGACCGTCTCGGAGTGCGTGGCCAGGGCGGCGCTGATGCGGCAGGAGTCGCGCGGCGGCCACACCCGCGACGACTTCCCGGGCATGAATGCCGAGTGGCGTAAGAAGCTGCTCGTCTGCACGCTCAACGCAGACGGCAGTGTGACCGTGACCGAGGAGCAGCAGATCCCGATGCGCGAGGACCTGCTGGAGCTGTTCGAGGTCGACGAACTGTCGAAGTACCTGACCAAAGAGGAGTTGCCCGCCACATGACCTACAAAGGGAAATTCCGCGTCTGGCGGGGTGACTCCGAGGGCGGTGAGCTCAAGGACTACGAGGTCGAGGTGAACGAGGGCGAGGTCGTCCTCGACGTCATCCACCGGCTGCAGGCGACCCAGACGCCGGACATGGCGGTGCGGTGGAACTGCAAGGCCGGCAAGTGCGGGTCCTGCAGCGCCGAGATCAACGGCATGCCGAAGCTGATGTGCATGTGCCGGATGAACACGTTCGAAGAGGACGAGGTCGTCACGGTCACGCCGATGCGCACCTTCCCGGTGATCCGCGACCTGGTCACGGACGTGTCGTTCAACTACCAGAAGGCCCGCGAGATCCCGGCCTTCAAGCCGCCGGCGGACGTGAAGCCGGGCGACTACCGGATGCAGCAGGTCGACGTCGAGCGCTCGCAGGAGTTCCGCAAGTGCATCGAGTGCTTCCTGTGCCAGGACACCTGTCACGTGATCCGTGACCACGAGGAGAACAAGGAGAGCTTCTCCGGTCCTCGGTTCCTGATGCGGATCGCCGAGCTGGACATGCACCCGCTCGACGCCGCCGACCGGCAGCACGCGGCCCAGGAGCAGCACGGCCTGGGCTTCTGCAACATCACCAAGTGCTGCACCGAGGTGTGCCCCGAGCACATCAAGATCACCGACAACGCCCTCATCCCGATGAAGGAACGCGTCGTCGACCGCAAGTACGACCCGATCGTCTGGCTCGGCAACAAGATCCGCCGCCGCCCCGCCTAACTCGCACCCCCGCTCCCCCGCTCCCCCGCTCCCCGCCCGCCCTCCTCCTCCCCAATTTGCCTGGCAGACCAGGCAAATTGGGGGTTTGTGACCCGGAACCACGGTCACAAACCCCCAATTTCGTGGGTCGACCCACGAAATGCGGGTGGGAGGGGCGGGCGGCGGCGGGGTGGCCGTTCGGGGGCAGACCGAGGGGCCGTTCACTCGGGTGGGGGAGCCGGTTGGGCCGGGTGAGCACCTAGGGTTCGGCGTATGGGTGTCGTGTTCGCGGGGTTGTTCAGCCTGTTCGTGTTCGTGGTCATCTTCGTCCCGGTCGCGCAACGGCTGCTCGGAGTGCGGTTCGGGTTGTTCCGGATGGCGCTGGGCGCGGCGCTCACGCTGTCGGTGTTCAGTCCGATCGCCAACGCCATGGTCGGCAAGCTGCCGTTCGACGGTGGGAACGGGGCCGCGGTCGCGTTCATCGCACTGACCGCCTTGTGCGCGATGCTCGCCGGGCTGATCTTCCTGGTCCTGGCCGAGGCGCTCGTGCCGACCGGATCGTTGCCCCGGGCCCGTGATCTGCGCCGGGACCTGACCGGCCGGATCGCGCGGACCAGGCGGTACCTGCAGATCCTCCGGATCGCACTCAAGCGCGGCCTCGGCCCGTACCTGCGCGGCCGCCGTCGCCCCGGCCGCGAGAACGCCTCCGGCCAGGCGGAGCTGGCTCGCTCGCTGCGACTGGCCCTCGACGAGGCCGGTGTCACGTTCGTCAAGCTCGGCCAGGTCCTCTCGACCCGCAGTGACATCATCCCGCTCTCGGTCGCGACCGAGCTCAGCCGCCTGCAGGATCAGGTCACCCCAGCCCCCTGGCCAGCGATCGAGCAGGTCCTGACCGAGGAGCTCGGCGCGCCCCCACAGCAGGTGTACGCCGACTTCGACAACGAGCCGCTCGCGGCCGCATCCGTCGCGCAGGTCTACACCGCTCGGCTGCCGAACGGGCCGCGCGTGGTGGTCAAGGTCCAGCGACCCGGCATCGCTGCCGTCGTGGATCGGGACCTCGACATCGTCCGCCGGCTCGCTCGGCTGCTCGAACGCAATACCGACTGGGGTCGCTCGATGGGTGTCCGGGCTCTCGCCGACGGGTTCGCCGACGCGATGCGCGAGGAGCTCGACTTCACCGTCGAGGCCGGCAACATGACCACGGTCGCGGCCGGCCAGTCGATTGCCGGTAGCAACGACCTCGTCGTACCCGAACTGTATCCGAAGCAATCGACCCGCCGGGTCCTGACCATGCAGCGACTCGACGGAATCGGCCTCGGCGGTGCGGCCCAGGCGATCGCCGACCGCGGCCTGGACGCGGCCCGCCTCGGTCGCTCGTTGTTCGACTGCCTGCTCGGCCAGGTCGCGATCGACGGCGTGTTCCACGCCGACCCGCACCCGGGCAACTTCCTCCTGCTGACCGACGGCCGGATCGGCATGCTCGACCTCGGCTCGGTCGGCCGGCTCGACCCGGCGACTCGCGAGGCGTTGCAGCGCTTCCTGCTGGCGATCGACCGCGGCGATCCGGTTGCCGCGACCGACGCCCTGCTCGAGATCGTCTACCGCCCCGACGTCATCGACGAACGTGCCCTCGAACGCTCGGTCGGCCAGTTCATGACCAAGCACCTCGCCGCCGGGGCTGCGCTCGGGCCTGCGATGTTCAACGACCTGTTCAAGATCATCACCTCGCACGACCTCGGCGTACCGCCTGAAGTGGCCGCGGTCTTCCGGGCGCTCGCCACGATCGAAGGCACGATCACGCGGATCTCCCCCGGCTTCGACTTGGTTGCCGCGTCGCGCCAGTTCGCGGCGGCCCACGTGACGGACCGCCTTGCGCCCGACGCGATACGTCGTACGGCGACCGACGAGCTCGCGTCGTTGTTACCCATGCTGCGAAGGCTTCCGCGCCGGATCGACCGGATCGCGGCGGCAGCGGAGAGCGGACGGCTGGGCCTGAACGTCCGCCTGTTCGCGGACGAACGCGACCGCCGGCACATGACCGGCCTGCTGCACCAGGTCCTGCTCGCGATCCTGGGCGCGACGGCCGGGCTGATGGCGGTCCTGCTCCTCGGTACGCCGGGCGGCCCGAAGGTCACCGACTCGATGAGCCTGTTCCAGCTCTTCGGCTACAACCTGCTGGTCATCTGCGCGGTGCTCGTCCTGCGCGTGCTCGTGCTGGTCTTCCGTCTCCCCGAGAACCGCTCGTCTTGACTTCAAGTCCACTTGAGCTTCGACGATAGCGGGCATGACCTCCACCGTGTCCGTCGACGCCCCTCGTCCACGGCTGTTCAACGGCAAGCACCTGCCGCTGGTTCTCGGCGTGATCGGCCTGGTCACGCTCGCCGCGCTCGAGAACAGAGCCGTCGGTACGGCGTTGCCCACGATGGTCCGCGAATTCGACGCGCTGGGCAGCTTCGGCCTGGCCAACGCGGCCCCGAACGCGAGCTACCTGATCTCGCTGGCGATCGCCGGCCTGTGGTCGGATCGGCGCGGCCCGATCCCGACGCTGCGCGCAGGCGCGATCGCGTTCGCCCTCGCGCAGTTGCTGGTCGGGACCGCGGTCGGAATGCCGATGGTGATTGCGGGGCGACTGCTCAGCGGTCTGTCCGAGGGCCTGATCGATGTGTCCCTCATGGTCCTCGTCGCCCGCGCGTTGCCGGACGTGCTGCGGCCGCGGATGTTCTCGCTGTTCGCCGCGATGTGGATCCTGCCGTCGGTGCTGGGTCCGGTGCTGACCGGCGTGGTGACGGAGCAGTTCGGGTGGCGCTGGGTGTTCCTCGGCGCGGTCGTCCTGCTGATCCCGACCTGGCTGCTGCTCGGGCCGGCGATGCGCCAGTCGCTGGACACCCCGACCCCCGAACGGACCGCTGATGAGACGGCTGAGCTCGAGGCCTCACGCTCTATGGTCCCGTGGGCGTTCGCCGCATCGGTCGCGCTCTTCTCGATGACGTTGGCCGGTGACCATCTCGCGGCACATCCGGTACTCGGCGGGATCACGATCCCACTGGCGTTGGTGATCCTCGCGGTCGCCGCCGTCCGCGTGATGCCGAAGGGGACCTTCGTCGCCCGGCCCGGGTTCCCGGCTGTCGTCGCCGTCCGCGGGCTCGGTGGCGCGGCGTTCATGGGCGCCGGCGCGTACCTGCCGCTGCTGCTGACACTGCAGCATCACTTCAGCCCGGCGGAGGCCGGGTTGTCGCTGTCGATCACCGGCGTGAGCTGGGCGTTCGGCTCGTGGTTGCAAGGCAGAGAACACGGAATCGCCCGCGTCACCGTACTGCGGACCGGCCTCGCCTTCATGACCGTGGGCACGCTAGGCGCTTCCCTGCTGGCCTGGACCGATGCGACCGCGTGGTTGGGGTTGAGCAGCTGGGCGATCGCGGGGATCGGGATGGGCCTGAGCTCGTCAAGCCTTTCGGTGCTCACCTTGGATCTGTCCGACCACAACAACTCCGGCCGCAACAGCAGCGCCGCCCAGATGTCCGGCACGATCAGCGTCGCGACCGCACTCGCAACCAGCGGCACCCTGCTCGCCTTCAACGCCGACAACCCGCGGCCCTGGGTCTTCGGCTCGATCATCACCGCGGGTGCGGGTGTCGCCCTACTCGCCCTACTCGCTTCACTCCGAGTACGGCACTCTGCTCGATAAACCGCCTCCTCCCCCGGCCACCCGGGCCGAACGTCCACTGATCGAAACAGACCACGTATGAGCGCCTATTAGCAGCTCCGCGGCCTCTACGCTGCTCGCGTGAATTCGACGGCAGGCCGTAAAACCTCCAAGCTCGTTCCGCTTCTCGTCATCGGCATCATCGTCGGGTACATCGCCGGGATCGGACTCGTGATCGCCGGCGGTGCCCAGAAGTCCAAGCTCGGCAACCAGTACAAGGTGCAGTTCCTGGGCGAGGGTGACACCTGCACCAAGTCGCTGCCGGCCCACTTCGACCTCAAGACCGGCAAGGCGATGGGCTGCACCTCGCTCGACTACAGCTTTGTGGCCTCCGTCGAGTTCCCCGGCTTCAGCGACGCGGAGTCCGCCCGGATCACCGCCCTGGCCGCGGGTCTCGGCGCGGGCGAACTCACCAAGGACGAGCAGGGTCAGATCCAGACCGAGGTCGACAAGGTCGCGGCGAGCAAACCGGAGAAGGCGCACTACTCGGGGTTGTGGGGCAGCAACCTGCAGTTCGTCGGTGTCGCCCTGTTCGTGCTCGGCATCCTGGCCGCCGTCGCCCTCTGGCTAACCGTCCGCCGCCGCAAGCCCGCCGCACCGGCTGGCATTCGGGAAACAGATTGAGGTCTAGAGTGGCCGTCATGGCTGAGCTGCTGACGGATGACCAGATCGATCTTGCGGTCCGCGACCACCTGCCGGAGTGGAAGGTCGTGGACGGAGAGTTGGTCCGCAGCGTCACCAAGGACACGTTCCTGGACGGCATCCGGCTCGTCGCGACGGTCGCCCAACTGGCCGAGTCGATGAACCACCACCCGGACATCGACATCCGCTACACCACCATCACGTTCAAGGTCAGCAGCCACGAGGCCGGCGGCATCACCGAGGACGACCTCGTCCTGGCCCGCCACATCGACACCGCGGCGGGCTAGCTCCACGGAAGTCCCCACCGACACCGCGGCGGCCCGCGCAACCGGAAGTCCGCTCATCGACACGTCGGCGGGCCGGCCAACCGGTAGTCCGCCCATCGACACGGCGGCGGACTGATTAACTGGAAGGATTGTTACCTTTGGTGGGTGACGACTGCTGAAGAGTTCCGGCTGCTGGGCTTCGACGACGCCGATCGAGAGGCGGCCGAGGCGTTCGCCGCGGATCCGGCGGTGGTGAAGGACCTGGCTGATCAGATCCGCGCCGCGATCGGGAAGTTCGGCAGCGAGCCGGAGCTGCGCATGCCGGAGGACAACCGGAACTCGGTGCAGGCGTTCCTGGACACCGTGCCGGACATCCGCCGGTTCCATGCCGAGCGCGGGATCCCGGACGACATCAGCTGGGCCAGCCTCGCGGATCTCGGCCAGCAGTTGAAGGTGAGCCGCCGGACGCACGGCGAGTACAGCCTGGAGACGCACTGGTGGCTGACGATCGCCTGGACCGGGCAGATCTACGCGCTCGGCCGGCTCCAGTTCCTGCTGCACCAGGTCGAGGCGGACCGGCCCGTCCCGGGGACCGAGCCGGGCGAGTGGGTGATCGGCGTACACATCCCGGAGACCGGTCCGCTGACTCCCGAGGTGGTCGACGACAGCTTTGCGCAAGCCCGGGAGTTCTTCGCCCGGTACTTCCCCGAGTATCCAGTGCAGACCGCCGACCTGTGGTCCTGGCTGATCGATCCCTACCTGCTCGACAACCTTCCGCAGGACTCGAACATGGTGCGGTTCGGCCGCCGGTTCACGCCGTACGCGGAACCGACCGACAGCCAGGACGGCGCGATCTTCTTCACCTTCCGCCGCCACGGCACGGAGAATCTCGATGAGCTCCCGCAGGACACCACCCTGCAGCGCCTCGTGGTGAAGCGGATCAAGGACGGCGGCACCTGGCAGAGCGGCTACGGCTACCTGCGGCTATGACGGACGGTTCCGCCCACTCGGTACGCCGTACTTCGCGAGCCAGCTCGTGAGTTCGATGTTGCTCACGCAGCGGACGTCGGGCTGGACGCAGGTCTCCTTGACGAAGTCGGTCAGGGCATCGGAGTAGACGCTGTTGTTCCAGCGGTTGAAGTGGTTGCCGAGGAACAGCGGCGGGTTGCCGTTGGCCCGGGACTTGGCGAGTGCCTGGCGGTACGTGGCGAGGACCTGCGCCTTGAGCGCAGGCACCTGGGCCACCGGTGCGACCTTCGTGCCGGTCTGGCTGAACCACAGGTTGTAGTCCATCGACAGCGTCGTTTTCTTGGTGCCGGCCAGCGTGACCGATTGCAGTGGGAAGTTCCACAGGCCGTCGACCTTCTTCGGCCAGGCGATGTAGCCGGTCGCGGAAGCGTCGTACAGCATGCCGCGGCTGACCATCGCCGCCCGGTACGCCGGTCGATTGCCTTCCAGGCACGGTGTCCGCATCCCCTTCACGGTCGAGGGATCGAACGGCGGTTCAACCGTCTTCCCCGCAGCCAGGGTCGGACCGGTCCGCAGCATCTGGTCGAACGCGCCGAGCTCCGCGGTCCACTGCGCCGACGTCCACCGGCCGATTCCGGTCTTTCCGCAGAAATGCCCGTTCGCGTGGGTGCCGATCTCGTGGCCTTCGGCGATCGCCTGCCGGAGCACCGTCGTACGGGCGAGCACGCTGCTCGGGTCGCCCCAGCCGATCTCCGAGGCGCCGGGCTGGTGGAACGGCGGTTTGTAGTCGGTGCGATGGTCTCCCGGGTACAGGTACGGGCCGGAGAGGAAGAACGTCATTCGCGCGTTGACCTGCTTCGCGACCGCCCGCCAGCGCGACCAGAGCGGCAGGTCGCCGGCGCCGTCGAACGAGACGACCACGAAGAGCGGCGGTTTGCCGCTCTTCAACCGGCCCGGGAAGGTGCGCGTCACCGGCGCGGCCGCGGGCAGCTTCACACCTGGAGTAGATGGCGTCTGGCTGGGCGACGGCGACGGGGACAGAGACGGCGTCGGGGTGGGCTTGGGAGTGGGCGCAGGGGTCGGAGTAGCACGCGGGATCGGTGACCCCTCGAGCGGCACATCCGCGCAGCCGACGGCGACCGCCGCCAGGACCAGCGCGACGCCGACGAGATTCACTGCGGGCCTCACCACGTCCCTACTGACGCATGCGGGCCTGGTCGAGTTGGCCCGGGACACGCAGCCGCCGGGAAACCCGGGGGTCGATCGTTAGGCGCTTGTGATCTTCGCCGCGCGACGCTTGACGGCGATCCGGCGGGACGTCTCGATCACCAGGCCGAGCCCGGACGCCAGGCACAGGCTGAACGCGAGCGCCTTCAGGGAGTCGTGCGCGAACGCGTCCCCGCCGATGTAGCCGAGCAGCGCGACGTACGTGTAGGCGACGGCCACGCCCGCGATGGTGAAGACGATGAACTTCTTGAACGAGTACCGGGTCGCGCCCGCGGTCAGCGTCGCGACCATCCGCGCGCCGGGGATGTAGCGGACCGTCATCAGGATCAGCCCACCGCGAGCGTGCAGAGCACCCGAGACTTTGTCGTACATCGCTTGTCGGCGCTGCTGCCGCTTCATCCAGCGGTGCAGTGCGGGGCCGGAGCCGCGGCCCAGGAGGTAGCAGGTGCACTCACCGATCACGGAGCCCACGGTCGCGACGAGGATCACGAGCAGCAGGTTCTGATGCCCGACTGCCGCGGCCATCCCCGCGGTCACAACCATGCCTTCGCTCGGGACCACCGGGAAGACGGCGTCGATGGCAGCGGCCGCGAACAGGATCAGCAGCAGCCAATGCGAGGCCATGGCCAACCCGAGCAGGTGTCGCGAGACCTCCATCAACTCCGTCACCGGAGACAGCATGCCATCTCGCTCCAATTCCGTCGCAATTTCATCGGTGTGATTCGGTCCTGGTTCATCCGATGTTCAGTGATTGCGTCTGGCTGTGCTCATGGCGCGACAGCCGGTCACAACCGGACCGGAAGTTCGGCGATGGCGTTCATCAGCAGGGCCGGATGCCGCACCGGGTCCCGATCCGGCTCGGCGAGCCGGAGGTCGGGGAAGCGCTCGAACAGCATGCCGAGCGCGACCCGGCCCTCCAACCGGGCCAGCGGCGCGCCCAGGCAGTGGTGCAGACCGTGTCCGAAGGCGAGGTGCGCGGTGTCCGTCCGGGTGATGTCGAACTCGTCCGCCCGATCGAACCGGCGTTCGTCGCGGTTCACCGGCAGCAGCGCGAACACGATCACCTCGTCGGCCTCGATCCGCTGACCGCCGATCTCGATCGGGGCCTTGGCGAAGTACGGGATCGCCGCCTGCAGCGGACCGTCGTACCGCATGATCTCTTCGACCACGGCCGGCAGGCGCTCCGGCTCGGCCTTCATCAGCGCGAGCTGGTCGGGATGCTTGAGCAGGGCGTAGACGCCGATCGTGAGCAGGTTGACCGTGGTCTCGTGGCCGGCCGTGATCAGCAGGAAGATCATCGAGGAGAGCTCGTCCGCGCTCAACTGGTCGCCCTCGTCGCGGGCCGCGATCAGTGCGGAGAGCAGGTCGTCGGCCGGCTCGGCGGTCTTCTGGGCGATCAGCTCACGGATGAACGCGACCATCGAACTCGTCGCGTGGGTGTACTCCTCCGGCGTGTGCATGACCGCGGTCACCGCCACGTGCGACCACCGGCGGAAGTCGTCGCGGCGGTCCGCCGGGATGCCGATCAGCTCGGAGATGACTGTGATCGGCAGCGGGTAGCTGAACGCGTTCACCAGGTCGATCGGCTGCTCGGCGGCGGCCATCCCGTCCAGCAGACCGGCCGTGATCTCGCGGATCCGCGGCTCCAACGCGTCGATGCGCCGACGCGTGAACGCGGCCGTGACCAGCTTGCGCAGCCGGGTGTGGTCCGGCGGGTTGGCCAGCAGCATGTGTCGGTCGGTCGCCCGGACGAGATCCTCGGAGGTGTAATCGCGATGCGGGGCCTCGAACGGCGAGCGAATCACGTCCGGATGCGCGAGCAGCGTGCGTGCTTCGGCGTACCCGGTGACCAGCCAGACCGGCACTCCGGTGAACAGGGTCAGGTGCGTCAGCGGGCCGTCCGCTGCCAGGTCGGCGAAGCCCTGGTGCCGGGCGATTCCACTGGTCATTACGAACGGCTGCGTCACACCCGCGAGCCTACGTTTCAGAGGGACCACCCAGGTGCTCGGCGAGCTCCGCACGGGAGTGGATGCCAAGCTTCGCGTAGACCTTGCGGAGGTGGTACTCGACGGTCTTGGGGCTGAGGAACAGTCTGGCGGCGGCCTCCCGGATGCTCTGCCCGTCGGTGAGCAGTACGGCGATCTGTCGCTCCTGCGGAGTCAGCTCGTCCACAGTGCTCGGCACTCTGCGCCGTGCGGTCTCTCCCGTCGCCTTCAACTCCGCAGCGGCCTGGTCGGCCCAGCCCGCGGCACCCAACGCATCAAAGTCCGCCACGGCCTGGCGCAGCTGGGTCCTGGCATCCACGCGTCGTCGTACGCGCCGCAGCCAGCCGCCGTAGGCCAGCCGCGTCCGAGCCAACTCGAACGCGTCGAGAGTCTCCGCATGCCACGCCAAGGCGCGCTCAAAGTCGGGCTCACTCTCGTCGATCAGCGCACGTGCTCGGGCGGCTCGCGCAAGGGACCACGGCTGTCCCTTGGCTTCCGCGAGTACGGCGTACTCCCGTGCGACGCCGGCGGCCTGGTCGGGCCGGCCAAGCCGCAGGTAGACCTCGACCAACTCCGGTGCGGGCGACAGGTCGGCGTCTTTGAGACCGTTGGCCGCCAGTACGTCGACCAGCCGTTCGTACTGCGGTAGTGCACTGGCGGGATCGCCACGACCCAGCTCCAGGTCGCCCAACGCGAACAACGACCAGACCGTGCCCAGGTGGATCTGCCGGTCCACACAGATCCGCAGAGCCTCCGCTGCGAAGGTCTGACACTCCGCACTCCCCTGGTGCGCGGCCAGCCACGCCTGTCCGGCCAGATTCATCGCCAGCTCGGTCGTCTGACCGGTCTCACGCGACAGGCGGATGCCTTCGTCGTACGACGTCACCGCATCGGCCCACCGGTCAGTCGTGGCATCGTCACGGGCCAGCACGAACAGCAGACCGGGCAGTGTGGCGAGTGCCAGCTGTTCACGTCGTTCCACCATCGCTTGTTGCAGGAGCGCGCGTCCGTCGGTGCTCTCCCGCAGGAACAGCGCCGCGATGACCATCCAGACCTGTCGGCGGCGGTCGCGGTCCAGCTCGTTCGAGGGCGCGAGCGCGACCGCCGCACGGATCTGACTCGTTCCGCCTTGGCCGGCGAGGATCTTGGCGACACCGCTGGCCAGCATGCCGATGATGCGGGGTCCGGCACGTTCGACCGTGGGCAGCAGCCGGTCGATGTCGTGCGCGACGTCCAGGCCGCCGGTCGCGTCGCACAAGCGAAAGCAAGCTCCGACGGCGTCGACGAGCAGCACCGTGGCCACGGCCGGATCCTCACACTCCGCGGCGGCCGCGAGCAGGATGTCTCGTGCTCGGGCGGGAGATCCACATTTGACGGCGATATCGGCGCGGATCTCCTGGACGCCGATCCGCACGGGCCGCGGCGGATCCAACAACAGTGCATCGTCGAGAAGCGCGTCGGCACGGTCAGCCAGGCCGGCAGACCAGGCCGCCTCGCCGGCCGCGACGAGTCGGAGCGCTCGGTCCGACAGTTCGCCGCTGAGGCGTGCGGCGCGTTCGTAAGCAGTCGATGCGACCGCGTGGGCGCCACGGTCGGCGGCGTGCTCGCCCGCGACGACGAGTCCGGCCGCCACCTCGTCGTCTGTGCCCAGAACCGCCTCGGACAAGTGCCACGCGCGTCTGTCCTCGTCCGGCGTGACGCGAGCCACCGCCCGGTGCACGGTACGACGCTCTGCCGGTTCCGCACTCGTGTAGATCGCGGACCGGACCAACGGATGCCGGAACTGAACCTCTCCGTCGCGAATGGCAACCAGCCCGGCCGACTCGGCCTCCTCCAGCACAGCGACCGGTACGTCGAGCGTCGCGCACGCTCTGGCCACCGCGCCGAGCTCGCAATCGTCGACCGCGGCCACAAGCAGCGCGATCCGCGCCTCTGCGCTGAGCCGGTTTGCCCTTGTCGTAAAGGCTTCTGCGAGCAGCGCTGGGACAGGCAGCGGGACGCCGGGCGGCATGCGATGAAGCTGGTCCGGATCATCGGCGAGTTCGAGCAAGGCCAAGGGGTTGCCTGCGACCGTCTGGTGCAGTCGTTCGACCAGCTCACCCGGTAGGTGCCGAACGATCTGTCGGGCCGCATCCAGCGGCAGTCCGTCGAGCTGCAGGGTTGGTAGGTCCGCATCGGCGAGGGGGTGCGGCTCGTTGGTCCGTGCGGCGATCAACAACACGATCGGGTCCGCCACCAGGCGCCGAGCCGCGAACAACAGCGCCTCTGCTGACGGGCGGTCCAACAGATGTGCGTCATCGACGATCAGGGCCAGCGGCGCGTCTTCGGCGTACCGGCAGATCAGGCTGAGTGTGGCCGCACCGACGGCGAACCGATCCGCGGGCACGCTCGGTCCTCTCTGCAGTGCCAGTGCGGTGGCGAGCGCCACCTGTTGTGGTCCGGGCAGACGATCGAGTCCTGCGAGTGCAGGTCGTAGGAGCTGGAGCAGTGCGCCGAAAGGGATCTCCTGCTCGGCCTCGGTCCCGCTGGCCCGCAGGACGCGCAGTCCGTCGGCCTGCGCGGCGGACTGGTCGAGGAGAGCGGTTTTGCCGATGCCTGCTTCGCCGGTGACAAGCAGGACGCCGGAGGCACCGACCCGCGCCCCCGCGATCAGCTGCTCGATCACCCGGCGCTCGGTCTCCCGCCCGATGAGCATCTCCGCAGTGTGCACCAGGTGCCCCACCTGATGCGACGGTCGAGCGTTCGTCCATAGGTTCGCACTACACATCTCAGGGGGAGGAAGCAAATGACTGTTGCAATCGATGGCGAGAAGTTGATGGGCCTCGTCTACCGGGCCGTGGACGAGGTGGGGGCGACGCTCAACGCGGCGCTAGTGGTGATGGGCGACCGACTCGGCTACTACCGAGCGCTCGCCGACCACGGCGCGACCACTCCGGGCGAGCTGGCCGAACGGACCAACACCAGCGAGCACTACACGCGCGAATGGCTCAACGCACAGGCAGCGGGCGGCTTCGTCGAGTACGACGCGAGCACCGGCCGTTACACGATGCCGCCGGAGCAGACTGTCGCGTTGACGGATCCGACGAGTCCGGCGTACCTGCCTGGGTTCTTCCAGATCGCGCTGGGGACTGTGCAGCACACGACGGAGACGATCGAGGCGGCCCGTAGCGGTGCGGGTATCGGATGGCACGAACACACGTCCGACGTTCACATCGGCTGCGAGCGGTTCTTCCGGCCGTCGTACAACGCGAACCTGCTGACGAGCTGGCTGCCCGCGCTCGACGGCGTGGTCGCGAAACTGGAGAACGGCGCGACGGTGGCAGACATCGGGTGTGGGCATGGGGCATCCACGATCCTAATGGCTGCCGAATTCCCCCGGTCCACGTTTGTCGGGTCCGACTACCACCAGGCGTCGATCGAGACCGCTCGCCTGCGTGCGGCCGAGGCGGGAGTGGACGACCGCGCTCGGTTCGAGGTTGCGCCGTCGACCGGCTTCAGCGGGTCGGGGTACGACCTGGTCACGACGTTCGACGCCCTGCACGACATGGGCGACCCGGTCGGCGCCGCCCGCCAGGTGCACGAGTCACTGGCACCGGACGGCACCTGGATGCTGGTCGAGCCGATGGCCGGCGATCACGTAGAGGACAACCTCAACCCGGTGGGCCGTGCGTACTACGGCTTCTCCACGCTCCTCTGCACGCCGGCCTCACTCTCACAACCCGTAGGCCTGGCCCTGGGCACCCAAGCCGGACCGTCCCGCATCCGCGACGTCACCACCGCCGCCGGGTTCACCCGGTTCCGCACCGTCGCGGAGACACCGTTCAACCTGGTCTTCGAGGTTCGGCCCTAGACCTTGACAGAATAGTTCACCAACTGGTGAAGTGTTGGCGTGCTGACGTCGACCTTCGGGGCACTCGCCGACCCGACCCGGCTGGCCATCGTGAGCCGGCTGAGTCGGGGCGACGCCACGATGGGCGAGCTCGCCGAACCGCACCAGCTCACCTTGCCGGCAATGACCAAGCACGTCGGGGTGCTGGTGGAGGCGGGGCTGGTGACCCGGCGGAAGGTCGGCCGGACCGTGGTCTGCACGATCCGGCCGACCGCCTTCGCCGAGGTCCAGGAGTGGCTCGGGGACCTCACGTCGTACTGGAACAGCACCGTGGACCGGTTGGAAGAACTGCTGCGAGGGGACGACGGGCGTGGAGACTGAGATCCGGATCGAACGGGTGCTGCCGGCAACGATCGGGAGGGTGTACGACGCCTGGTCCCGAGCGGAACTGCTGACCCGGTGGTACTGCCCCAACCCGGCCTGGGAGCTGAAGGTCCAGGCCGACGTCCGGGTCGGCGGTGACTATGTCGTCGAGATGGGACCGCATGTTGTCCGCGGCACCTATCTCGAGGTGGAACCGCCGTACCGGTTGGCGTTCAGCTGGCGGTGGGACGGCGACGAGGACGAGCCGACCCGGGTCTCGGTCGAGCTGTCCGAAGTCCCCGACGGGACGCGGATGCTGCTGACTCATACCGGGTTCGCGACGGCCGAGGACGCTGCGAACCACCGGATGGGCTGGGAGCCGGAGCTGGGCCGGCTGGCCGAGTTGCTTACCGTTCGACAGCCCGACCCCGTAGTCGATCGAGGGTGACGACGAGGACGACGGTTGCCACGAGCAACACCACGGCCTCGGCGGCTGCGGTGAAGGCCTGACCTCGATCGGTCAGCGCGAAGATGCTGACCGGCAGGGTCCGCCACGAGGCCGGGTAGACCATGATCGTGGCACCGACCTCACCCATCGAGAGAGCCACTGACAGGCCGGCCGCCGAGGAGATCGCGGGCAGCAACATCGGCAGCCGGACGCGCCACAGCACCCGGGCGGACGATGCGCCGAGCGACGCCGCGACATCGGCGTACGACGGATCGATCCGTTGGAGGGCGGCGCCGACCGTTCCGTAGCTGAAGGCAACCATCAGGACCAGGTGCGCGATCACCACGATCCACTTGGTGCCGTTGAGGAGGATCGGCTGCCGGGAGAACGCGACCAGCAGGCCGAGCCCGACCACGACCGACGGTACGGCGATCGGCAGGTTGTGCAACGCATCCGCAACCCGAGCCAACGGAGTCGGTGCGCCATGCGCCGCCAACGCTCCCCAGGTGCCGACTGTGACCGCCAACAACCCACCCAGGAACGCGGTCTGCAGACTCACCGACAACGAAGCCAACTCGTCACCCGACAACGCCGCCCGCAGATGCGCACCGGTCGGATCGGTCGGGAGGACGCCGTTCCACGAGCCGGCGAACGCCGCCGCGATCACCACCAGGAACGGCGCAAGCACCAGCACTCCGAACACCACCGCGAACGCGATCCAGGTGATCGCCTTCCCACCTCTAGTCCAGACGAGCACGACGACCTCCCAGTGCCATCCGCAGGACGGTGTACAAACCGAGCGACAACGCGATCTGTACGACGGCGATCACGCAAGCACCCGGATAGTCGAACAGCACGATGCCCTTGGTGTGCACGAGCATCGGCAGCGTGGTCGTGCCCTTCGCGCCCAGGAACAACACGATGCCGAACTCGTTGAGCGTCAACAGCAGCGTCAGGCTGCCGCCGGCCACCAGCGCCGGCCGAACCTCCGGCACCACGACCTGCCGCAACACCCGCCACGGACCGGCACCGAGACTCGCGGCCACCTCCAACTGGGCCCGAGGCAACCGACTCATTGCCGCGAGCAACGGACGCATCACGAACGGCGTGTAGAACGTGACCTCGGCCAGCACCACGGCCCACGGCGACGTCAGGAACCCACCGGCCCGCAGGATCCCGGTCGTGCCGTAGATGAAGGTGAACGACAACGCCACCAGGAACGACGGCAGCGCGAGCATCGTGTCGACCAGCCCGGCCACGACCCGCGCACCCGGGAACGGCACGAAGCTGATCACGACCGCGAGAAAGGTCCCGACGAGCAGGCAACCGATCGTCGAACACACCGCGATCTGGATCGTCCGGACCAACGCGTCCCGGAACTCCGCCGAACCGATCACCGTGCCCCAGGAGCCGATCGACTCCTCGGCCACCAGCACCAGCGGATAGATCACCAGCACGGCGATCAGCAGGAACGGCGGCACCAACCACAACGACCGCTTGTCACTCCGCTTTTGGTTGCTGACGGCAATTGGTGTGGTCAGCGCCTCGACCGCCATCAGCGTGTCTCCGCGGGAACCAGGCTGCACGCCTCAGCCGGCAGCACCATGGACACCGGCGCACCCAGTTGAGGCACCTGGCCATCGGCCGGCAGATCGATCCGCACCGACACGTCCGGAAGTCCGTCGATCGAGCAGGTGAGCTGGTTGGACGCCCCACGCCACTGCGCCGCGACCAACCGACCGGGCAGGCCCCCCTCGGCGAGCTTGATCGCGTGCGGCCGGATACACAACAGTTCCTTGCCGGGAATCGCCCGTACGCCGGGAAGCACGTGACCGGCCACCTTGACACCATCGCCGAACGGCTCGACCGGCAACAGGTTCGCACCGCCCAAGAAGGACGCCGTGAAGGCCGACGGCGGAGCGGCGTACAACTCGGTGGCGGGAGCGATGTCGACCAGCCGGGCGTCGCGCATCACGGCGATCCGGTCCGCGAGCGCGAGCGCCTCGGACTGGTCGTGCGTGACATAGACAATCGCGACGTCCGGCACTTCGCGGCGTAGCTTCTGCAGCTCGCCGAGCATGTCCGCGCGCAATTGCGCGTCGAGCGCGGCCAGCGGTTCGTCGAGCAACAGCACCGGCGGACGGATCGCGAGCGCCCGCGCGATCGCGACCCGCTGCTGCTGACCACCGGAGAGTTCCCGGGGAAACCTGCGTGCGTACGCCGTCATCCCCACCATCTCGAGCATCTCGGCGACCCGCCTGGTCACCTCCGCCTTCGGCTTGCGGGCAGCCCGCAGGCCGAAGGCGACGTTGTCGGCGACCCGCAGGTGCGGGAATAACGCGTACTGCTGCACGACCACCCCGATCCCCCGCCGCGACGGCGGGAGACCGGTGACGTCCTGACCGGCCAGGCTGACCCGGCCGCGGGTCGGCCGGACGAAGCCGGCTACCGCCTTCAGCGCGGTCGACTTGCCCGAGCCCGACGGCCCGAGCAGGGCGACCGTTTCACCGGCCGCCACTGTCAGGTTCAGCCCTTCCAACGCCAACGTGGGGCCGAAGTGCACCGTCACGTCATCGAGTCGGACGGTCATCCGATCGCCTTGTTGTAGGCGGCAACATCCGCGTCGAGGTCGCTGAGCACGGCGGTCCAGTCCGGCTGGTAGACCTCGACGCCGGTCATCGCCTTCTGCACGGCCGCGAAGTTCGCGTCGGTCGGCTTGACGTCGTCGCGCGCGGGGATCCCGTACGCGTCGCCCGAGACGGTCTGCTGCGCGTCGGTGGACAGCAGGTACTCCATCAGCTGCTTGCCGCCGTCGGCGTTCGGGGCGCCCGCCCCGAGACCCATCACGTACGGCAGTGCCAGCGTGGACTGCTTGCCGTCCTTGCCGGCCGGGAAGAACACGCTGAATGCGGATTTGTCGACAGCGATCGAGGTGAGGTTCATCTGCACGTCGCCGTTCGCGACCAGCAGCTCGCCCTTGCTGACCTTCGGCTGCAGCTTGCCGGTCGAGGCCGACGGGCCGACGTTGTTCGGCTGCAGCTTGGCCAGGTAGTCGAGCGCGCCCTGCTTGCCGAGCAGGTGCTGCAGCAACAGCAGTACGGCGGTGCCGTCACCGGCCTGACCCGGGGTCGAGTACTGCAGCTTGCCCTTGAACCTCGCGTCGAGCAGGTCGTCGAAGGTCTTCGGCGTTCCGGCCTTCGCGTTGGCGATGAAGCAGAGGTAGTTGTCCACGACCGCCACGTAGTCGTCGCCCTTGACGCCCTTCACGTGCTCGCTGCCGGGTACGTCGTACTTCTGCAGCAGCCCGTCCTTGGACGCCTTCTGGATGAACGGCGGCAGCGTGACCACGACGTCGGCCTGCGGGTTGGACTTCTCCTTCTGCAGCCGCGACACCACCTCGCCCGAGCCGGCCTCGACCGACTGCACCTTGATGCCGGTCTTCTGGGTGAACGCGTCGAATCGGGTCTTGTACCAGTCGGCCAGGCCGTCGGCGGTGTAGACGGTCACGGTCTTGGTCGCGTCGCCGCCGGTGGATGCGGCACCGGTCCCGCCACAGGCGGCAACGCCGGTGAGCACGAGAGCGGCGGCGAGCAGGGTCTTCAGAGCCTTCACTTCTCCAGCTTTCGATCGAGGAGCAGGCCGGGCAGGTCCCGGACCGACTCGAGGACGTGCGTTGCGCCCGCGGCTGTCAGAGCTTCCGCGGTGTGGGCGCCGGTACGGACGCCGGCGACGATCCCGGCACCGGCCGAGACTCCCGACGTCATGTCGTAGGCGGTGTCACCGGCCACGGCCACGTTCGCCACGGCATCGGCTTGCAGGTCGAGCACGGCCTTCAGGACCAGGTCCGGGTACGGCCGGCCGCGGCCCGCCTGGGCCGGGCACAAGGTGAGGTCGGCCAGGTTCTCCCAGCCGAGGGCGGACAGGATTCGGTGTTGGGTGGACTCGGAGAAGCCGGTGGTCAGGCAGACCTTGAGGCCTGCCTCCTGCAGTTGCCTGATCGCGTCTTCGGCACCGTCGATCGGGCTGCAGTAGCCGTCGTCGACGAGAGCCGCATACGCGGTCTCGAAGGCCTTGTTCGCCTGCTGGGCGGCGTCCTCGGTCTCGACCAGGGCCCGGAAGACGGTGATCTTCGACTCGCCCATGGTGGCGCGGACGTAGCCGATCATCCGGTCGTACTCGGGTGTTCCCACCTCGATGCCCTGGGCACCTATCGCGGCGGTGAAGGCGCGTTCGACGAGTCCGTCGTCGGCGACCGTCGTACCTGCCATGTCCAAGACTGCCAGCTGGATCATTGGAAACTCGCCTCCGCGATCGCCGGGGACATGGTCATGCCGCGCCCGCCCGGCCCTGTGACCAGGTGGACGTTCGGTGCGACTTCCCGCCGTACGACGATCTCGTCGCTGGTGGCCTGCGAGTAGACGCCGGCCCAGCGCCGGACGATGCTCGGCAACGGGCGGCCGAGGATGCGCTCGACGGTCTGCTGCAGGTACTCGTACGGATCGTTCTGTACGTCGAAGCCGAAGGGCTCGGCGTATTCGTGGGTGTCACCGATGGTCAGACCGCCGTGGGTGCGCTGGACCATCAGCAACTGCATGAAGTTGTCCTTGGCAACTGTTGCCTGCGGCTCCAGTTCCTGCACGGCCGCACCGTTGTACGCCGGGTAGTAGCGGAAGCTGTCCGCGTCCGCGACGGCGGTGGTGAGGGTGTCGTCGAGCGGCGCGGTCTGCATCATCTGCAGGCGGACCCGCCGTACCGGCAGGTCCTCGGTCAGCTCGCGGATCAGCCCGCTGTGCCAGGCACCCGTGCAGAGGAAGACCAGGTCGCCGCTGTGGGTGTGCTGGTGATCGTCGACGATCCGTCCGCTCTCGACCGCCCGCACCTCCCTCCCACCGAGGAACTCGTACCGGCCGGACTTCTCCAGCTCCTTGCGCACAGCGGGAAGAACCTCGCGCGGTTCGACGATGGCGTCCCGCTCGCACCACAGCGCACCCTGCAGGTCGCCCTTCAACGCCGGGTTGCGCTCGCGGGTCTGTTCCGCATCCAGGACCTGAAACCCGCGCGCCGCGGCGTCCGGGCGGGCGGCGGCCGCTTTGGCCACGGCCAGCTCGGCTTCGTTCCGGCAAACGGTGAGCGATCCGGCCGGACGGAAGCTGATCCCCGGTACCTGCTCCCACAGCTCCCGGGCCCGGAGCGCCACGTCGATCTCGGCGCCGTCGGCGCGGCCGCTGACCCAGACCAGTCCGAAGTTCCGCACACTGGCGCCGCGAGCCTCCAGTTCGCGCTCCACCTGCAGCACCTCGTGCCCTCGCCGTACCGCTTCCCAGGCGTGCAGCGTCCCGAGCACGCCACCGCCGACCACAACCACCCGCACGCGCATCTCCCTTGCTCAACTTGGCCCAAGATTGGTCCGGACCAATGAAGAGAGTGTGCGACCTGGTTGACCGGCGGGTAAACCGGCAGCGAACAGTCGGGCTCAGGCTTTGTTCACGGCCTGCTTATGCCTGCTGATTGGCCGGCTTATGGCCTGAGGGTCGCGCGGAAGCCGACGCGGTCGCCGCGGAAGAGGGAACGGACCGCCTCGATCGGTTCACCATCGGCGTCCCGGCTGGTCCGGTGCAGGAGCAGCATCGGCAGCGACTGGGTTGCCTTCAGCAGATCGGCCTCGCGGGGCGTCGCGATCACCGTCTCGACCAGCTCCTCACCCTCGCCGAAGCGCACCCCGAGCTCGTCGGTCAGACACCGGTACAGCGACTCGGTCGGCTGGACGAGCTTTTCCCGCAAGGTCGGGAAACGCTGCACCGACATGTACGTCGTTTCGATCCCGATCGGCTGCCCGTCCGCGAACAGGACTCGCTCCAGCCGATGCACCGGGTCACCCTCGGCGATCTTCAGCTTCTCGGCGAGCTCGGCATCCGCGGGGACCTCGTCGAACACCACCACCTCGCGGCTCGGCGTGTGACCCTGAGCGCGGAGTGCCTCCATGTAACTGACCAGAGCCAGCGGCTGCACGAGCTTCGGCGTCGCCACGAACGTGCCCTGCCCCTGCCGCGCCCGCAGCCGCCCGTCGGCGATCAGCTCCCGGATCGCCTGCCGCATGGTCCACCGAGAGACCCCGAACTCCTTGGCCAGCACCCGCTCCGGCGGCAGCGCCGCCCCCTCCCCGAGCCGCTCCACCACCTCGACCAACCGAGTCTTCACGACGAAATGCAACGGCACGCTCACCCAACCGACTCTAGTCGAGCCCCCAGCCCATCCAGCCCTCCGACAAACCTCAAGCCCCGGGGTGGCAAAGGTCGAGCCCCGGGCGGCAACCCGGGGCTCAGATGGACGGATGGACAGGTGGTGGCTGACTCAGCTGCCGGACTTGCGCCGGAACTGGCGCTTCTGCTTGTCGTTGTGCGCGTCGCCGACGCCCTCGCGCTTGGTCCCGGACCCCGGGTGCGCGTGGTTGCCCGCGTTCTTCTTCTCGAGCGCTTCACGGAACTTCTTCTGCAGATCGTCCGCCGGCGTGCTGGACTTGTCGCTCATACCGTCTCCTTCACAAACCGTCAGGCGTACCCACCCACGCTAACCGAGTGTGAGCACGGACCGCGACTGGATAACTGCGGGCCTCAGGCCGATCCAGCGCGGACCCGGTAACGATACCGGAGCGGCGATTCGCCACCTTCGCGTCGGCCGAACGGCTGTGGGACCTGAGTGAGCAGCTCATCAAGCGGTAGGGCAATTCGGGTGCGGCGAGCTGGCGGGGTCGCGGATACTGCTGGGCGTGGCGATGCACGCGGGACAGCTGGACGTGACAACGGATCTGGTGAGTCTTCTCGTCGGATCGCAGTTTCCTGCGTGGAAAGGTCTGGCGATCCGAGCCGTGCCGTCGCCAGGGACCGTGAACGCGTTGTTCCGGATCGGCGATGGGCTCGTCGCGCGGTTCCCGATCCAGCCGGGAAGTCCGGACCGGATCCGCAAGGAGCTCGAGGATGAGGCGCACGCAGCACGCCGGCTGCACGCGATCTCGCCGTACCCGACGCCGGAGCCGATCGCGATCGGCTCGCCGGGCGCGGGGTATCCGTTGCCGTGGGCCATCAACAGCTGGCTCGACGGCCAGAACGCTTACGACGCCGACGTCGCGGGCTCGACGCCGTTCGCCGCGGATCTGGCGCGGTTCGTGCTTGCCTTGCGCGCGGCGCCGACCGAGGGGCGCGTGTTCGGCGGGTCGTGGCGCGGCGGCGTACTGACGTCACAGGACCAGTACGTCGCCGACGGGTTGGAACGCAGCCGCGGCATGATCGACGTCGACGCGCTCGCCCGGCTCTGGGCCGAGCTTCGGACAACGCCGCGGACCGAGCCCGACGTGTGGACGCATCGCGATCTGATGCCGGGCAACCTGCTCGTCGCGGACGGCCGACTCGCTGGGGTGATCGACGTGGGTACCTTCACGGTCTCGGATCCGGCGATGGATCTGCAGCCGGCCTGGAATCTGCTGAACGCCGAAGCGCGATCGGCGTTGCGTGCCGCGATCGGCAGTGACGACTCCGAATGGCGACGCGGGATGGGCTGGGCGTTCGCCCAAGCGATCGGCTGCCTCTGGTACTACGTCGAGACCAACCCGATCATGTCCCGGACGGCCCACCACACCCTGTCGGCACTACTCACTGCTTCGTAGCAACGAACACGAACTCCTTGCCCGGCCGGTCCGGAGCCTCCCGCACCTCGTCGACCGTGAACCCGTCAAGCGTCACCTCGTCGCGCTCGCGGAACCACAAGGTCGAGTCCGAAGTCAGTACGACACCGTCCGACGCGAACACATACGTCCCTCGGAACGAGACGTACGGCAGCTCCACGCTGATCAAGTCGCTCCAGCTCTCCACCGAATCGCCCCCGACCGACGTGACCCGATGGGTCTTGTCGCGCGTCCACTCCTCCCAGGCCCGCCGCGCCGGATCCCGCGTCTCGAACACGAACCGCCCACCAGGCTTCAGCGCAGCCCGTACGCCGTTCACCGTCGCCGACCACTGATCATCGGTCCGGAACACCTGCGCGACATTCCCCGTCATCACCGCAAGGTCGGCCTGGAGCGGCGGCAACGTCGTCGCGTCACCGTGGATCCACCGCACCCGATCGGCAAACTCCTTGCCTCGGGCAACCTCCAACGACGCCTCCGCCGGATCCACCCCGACCACGTCGACCCCGTCGCGCGCCAGCAGGCAAGCGAGCTCCCCCGTCCCACACCCGACATCGAGAACCTGCCGAGCCCCGAACTCGCTCACGATCGCCACATAGTGCTCCAGATCCCCACGTCCCGGATCCAACGCATCGTAGATCCGGGCCAACCGGCGTACCGCAAACAAGTCGTCAGGCATACGACGACGCTAGCCCGGTCAGGCTGGTCGCGGCGACCGGATTTCACTGGGCCGCGGTCACGACGTGGCACCGGTGTAGCGGCGGAGGCCTGCTCTCCAAGCCAGGCATGCGAGTCCCGCAGCACCGGCCGCCGCGACCACGCCGGCCGCGAGCACGCTGAGCCGCCCGCCGCGGAGTAGAGCAGCCGTTGGCACGGATGCGATCAACGCCATCGGGAAGACGTAGGTGAGGATGACGCGAAGCGGTCGGGCGAAGACGTCGGTCGGATACCGCCCGAGCTGCCAGGCGGAGTGATAGAAGACGTCGAGCTGCAGTTTCGGCGCCCAGAACGCGAGGCACGCCAGCAGCACACTCAGCGCCCACGTCACCACCAGCGCCGCACACACCAGCAGCAGCCAACTGAGGACTCCACCCACACTCGGCGGTTCGCCGGACACAGCGATGCCCCACCCGAGTACGCCGATGCCCAGCACGAACTGGATCAGTGCCAACGGCGACGACAGCGACAGACTCGCCAGGAACAAACTCGATGCCGGCTGCAACAAGTACCCGTCGAGCTTGCCGTTGCGGATCCCGGTATCCGGGAACCAGGCCAGATTCGGATCGATGAACGTCCCCCGCAGCCCGGTGATCAGCTGATAGGTCCCGATCAGCACGAGGAACTCCGCCTTCGACCAGCCCGCCAGGCTGTCCGCGCGGGTGAACACGATCAGCACCGCGGCTATCGCCGTACCGAGACCGGTGAAGGCCAGCAGTACGTCGAAGGCCAGATTGATCCGGAACGCGACGCTGCGCCGCAGTGACATCGAGAAGCCTGCACCCAGCAGGCGAAGCAGCTTCACGAGCCCACCGCCGTGTATCGACGGACGCCGGCTCGCCAGACCGCCGAGACGATCACCACGAACACCACCACCCAAACGAATTGGTATCCGAGCGCTGTGGCGATCGATCCGCCATCGCGCGTGCCGGCCGCGATCTCCGCCGGGAGACCGTTCATGCCGTAGAACGGAGACGCCTCTGCGATCCGGCGCCACACCTCCGGCAGGAGGCCAACGGGTGCCGCCGTACCGCCGAACAGGAAGATCAGCTGACTGCCGAACCCGACGACCGCATGGACCCGATCGGTCCAGAACGCCGTCATCGACAAGAGGAACGTCCACAAGAAGACCAGTGCGGCGGCCAGAACGATGCAGGGCAGGCTGAGCAGCACCGAACGCCAGGCGAAGCCCGCATGGAGCGAGAATCCGGTCAGCAGCACGATCGGAGCGCCGAGAAGAGTCAGCCACGCGCGGATTGCGAGGTTCTCGCCGAGTACGCCGATGACGACGGGCTGCGGCCGGAGGAGTTCGTGGCTGAGCGTTCCGTCGTAGATGCGTTCGGAGAAGGTGTGCTGCTCGAACGACTCGGTCATGAGCGTCACGAGGATGATCGCGACGTAGTACCGCGCGATCGACTGGTCATCGGGGTAGACGGCCGACCAGACGAACAGTCCGATCAGCGGTGCGATGACGGCCTGTACGACGAGCGTGAGCAGGAACCACCACGCGCCGGACCAGTCCAACACCTGCTGGCGGATACGGAACCCGAGCAGTACGGCGGTCCTCATCGCGGCTGCTGTTCGTCAAGGCCTTCGCGGTACGCCCGGTCGATGACCTTCTCCAGCGGCGGTTCCTCGACTGACAGGTCGACAACGTCGAGTGCCTGGAGCAGTCGCCCGGTCGTCTGCGCGACCTCGTCCCGCGCGACCCGCAACACCCACACCCCCTCGGAAGACTCGACCACCTCACCGAACTCCGCCGGATCCGCATCACCGTTCGTCGCAATCCGGATCAGCTTGTACGGCGACAACCGTGCGGACAGTTCCGCGAGCGGTCCGTCGTACTTGACGTGGCCTTGATCGATCAGAATCAGCCGCGGACACAACGACGCGACGTCGGCCATGTAGTGGCTGGTCAGGAGGACAGTCGCGCCGGTCTGCCGGACATAGTCGGCGACGAACTCGCGGATCTGGCTGCCCGCGGTGACGTCGAGCCCGATCGTCGGTTCGTCCAGGAACAGGACCTCCGGGCGATAGATCAGCGCCATCGCCAGTCCGACGCGCATCCGCTCGCCGAGGCTCAGGGCACGGAGTTGCCGCTCGAGGAGAGGCTCGAGTTTCAGGAGCTCCTCCAGCTCGGTGAGCGTACGGCGGAAGTCCGGGCGGGGGACGTCGTACAAGAGGCGCTGGTACTCGAGTGAATCGAGCACTGTGAGTTCCTGCGAACCGCCGACCGGCTGACTACCGCGGACGAAGGCGATCCGGGTCAGGAAGCCGGCCCGCCGCTGCCACGGAACGGACTCCAGCACGCGCACCTGTCCGCCGGTCGGATGAAGGATCCCGGACAGAATCTTCATCGTGGTGGTCTTGCCTGCGCCGTTCGGGCCGATGAAGCCGACCACCTCACCCGGCTCGATCGTGAACGACACCTCGTCGAGCGCCTGGACCACCTTGTATTCGCGCCGGACGACGGAGGCCAGCGCTGCCTTGAGACCGCCCTTGCGGACGGGAGCTTTGTAGGACATGGACAGGTCGTCCACCTCGACAACAGTCATAAGCGCGACCGTAGGAAGAAAAGACGCCAGCTGATGGCTTATTTTGCTGGCATAGTCGAACCATGCGCGCCGAACGCCTCCTCCGGCTCCTGCTGCACCTGCAGACCCGCGGCCAGTCGACCGTGGATCAGCTCGCAATGGCCCTGGAGGTTTCGCCCCGGACCGTCCAGCGCGATCTGGATTCGCTGAGTGTGGCCGGCGTACCGGTGTACTCGATTCGCGGGCGTGGTGGTGGGTGGGCGTTGCTGCCCGACTACCGCAGCCGCCTCACCGGACTGACGCCATCGGAGGTGATGTCGGTCTTCGTCGGCGCGACCGCTCACGTACTCGCCGACCTGGGCATCGACGCCTCCAGCGATCAAGCCATGACCAAGCTCATCGCCGCTCTGCCGGAGGTCGTCCGCCGCGACGCCGAATTCGCCCGCCAGCGCCTCCTGATCGACCACGCCGGTTGGGACGACCGCCGCGAAACCCCACGCTGGCTCGACCTCTGCCGCCAAGCAGTCTGGGAAGAACTCCAACTCCAGATCACCTACCGCAAGCCGTCCGAGCCCTTCACGGTCGCTCCGTTGGGCCTGGTCGCGAAAGCCCGCACCTGGTACCTGGTCGCCGCCCGCTCCGACGGCGATCTACGCACCTACCGGTTAGGCCGAATCACGTCAGCGTCCCTGACCTCCACGCCTTTCACCCGCCCCACCGGCTTCGACCTGACCACCTACTGGTCCGCCGCCCAAGAGGCTCTGCGCGCCGCCAGACCGACGTACCCCATCGTCCTCCGCGTCCGCGAGCGCGCCATCCCCCGCTTCCGCCCCACCAGCCCCATCCTCCCCGCCGCCGAACCAGGCTGGTGGATCCTCCACACCGACCTCGAAAACCCCGACGAAGCCTGCGCCACCGTCCTAGCCCAAGCCGGCGACGCCATAGTCCTCTCCCCACCCGCCCTAACCACCCAAGTCCACACCGCCGCCACCCAAATCACCCAATCCCACTAACTCCGCCGCACCTCACCATGTCGCCGTACGTCGACACCTCCAAAATGTCGCCGTACGTCGACATTTGTATTCTGTCGCCGTCCTGAAGCCGGCCATCGAGGGACTCAACAACCACGACCTCAACGAACACCTCTGTCTGGCGGCGATGCGCGTCGCCGGACTGCTCTCAGTTCGCAGCAGCGTTGAGCGATTCGAGGACCAGTGCGCAATCGTCGTCGCCCGGTAGGACCGGTTGATCCGGGACGGTCTCCAGTTGCGCATCCACCAGGAAGACCTCTGCCAGGCGCTCGGCGTGCACCCGGCGCGGAAGTACCAGAACGAAGGCGGTCCGGGGCCCCGGGAAATCGCTGCTCTGTTTCGGCGGATCATGCCGCGAGCAGACGCCCACGAGGCCACGACGCAGTTCGTCGACGCCCTGGTGTGGAACTGGATCATCGCCGGCACCGATGCACATGCCAAGAACTACTCGCTCCTGCTCCTCGGAAGCCAGGTCCGGCTCGCGCCGTTCTACGACGTCGCCTTGGCGCTGCCCTACACCTCGATCCCCGAGCAGAAGCTACGTCTGGCCATGAAGTTCGGCACCGGATACCTGGTCAACCCGGCGGGCAGCCCCTGGACCCGCCTGGCCTCCGACCTCCAACTACCAGAAGACGAGGTCCGCGCCCACGCCACCCACCTCATAGCCGCCGCCCCCGACGCCTTCGCCACCGCCGCAGACCCCGCCGTCCGCGCCCTAGACACCCCACTCCCCGCCCACCTAACAGCTCTAATAACCCAACGCACCACCCACTGCACCAAGTACCTCTAGCTTGCGAGTCCGAAGTCAACTGGCGTCGGAGTACGCGAGGTGAAGCCCGCAGTGCAAGCACTCGAAGAGGTAGGCCGTCATATCCCCGTCAACAGACAGGCGGCCGATCCAGTCCATGGCCGCAGAACCATCGAGTCCTAGCTCGTTGGCCTCGAGCCGCAGAGCCAGCATGGCGCCCGAATCGTGTTGGACCTGCTCCCAGCCCACCCGGCCAAGGTATGCGGCTCCGTCGTCGCAGTGGTAGAGCCAATGATCCTGCTGCCACGCGTAGTAGCCCGGCGTCCGCCGCGAGATCTCATCCAGGACAGCCGCAGGGACGCCATCCGGCACCCCCCACCCAACATCCGTGAACTCAGCCGGCCCATGAGCCCCAACCAGGCGATCTGCCGCAGTCCCGTCTGCGATACACCCGAGGCAGATCTCCTGAAGCTGTACGCCGTAAACCGGACCCTCGTACCGAAACCCCGTCTTCTCGCCGCAGAGGCCGCACGCGCCCTCACTAGCGACAGCAGACCCGGTACCAACCGGATCCGGATGATACCGAAAGCCAGGGACGGTACTCATCCCCTGATTCTCGCTCCAGGACGCAGCGGCGCGCACTAAGCTTGTAGCGTAAGACGGATTGTCTTACGCTGGCAGTATGGCTGACACGATCACGATTCGCAGTGATGCGGAGACCGAGCACGCGCTGGATGTTCTGACCCACGACGGCAGCTCCCGCTCGGCGGCTATCCGGCAAGCCGTACTTGAAGCCGCACTGCGCAAGGAGCGGGCCGCGGCGATGCGTCGCGCTGTACTGCGGATGCCGCTCGGAGAGCCCGACGGCGTCGACATCGGCGCCGAGATCGCCCGCGACCGCGAAGACAGCCGCGGATGATCTATCTCGACTCGGCCGCCATCGTGAAGCTCGCCCACGCCGAGGCCGAGACCCAGGCGTTGCGCGACTGGCTCGACGAACGGGCTGAGACCGGGTGGACAAGTTCGGTTCTCGCTGAGATCGAGTCCTCGCGGGCACTGGCCCGCCACGCTCCGGAGGCCGTCGCCCGCCTCCACCCCGTCCTCGACCTCATCAAACTGGTGGAACTGGACGCCGGCATCCGCATCCTCGCCCAGACCGTGAAACCGGCAACCGTACGAAGCCTGGATGCGATCCACCTGGCAACAGCACTCCGCATCCGCGCGCAGCTCACCGCATTCATCACCTACGACAAACGCCTCGCCGACGCCGCCCAAACCGCCGGCCTCACCGTCACCATGCCCGCCTAACGCCCCACACCACCAGTCGTCTTGACCGAATCAGCCGCTAAGGAAAGAGAACGGGGACAGTCAGACGTTGAAGCGGAATTCGACTACGTCGCCGACAGCCACTCACACCCCCGCGGGGATGTTTTAGAGGGTTATTCATAACCCAGAGAAGAAGAGCAAGGAAAGAAAAACAGGGACGGAAAAGATAGAGTGGCTGGGTGCCTGGCAGGCCCGGTGCGTAGGTGCGGCCAGTCGGTGGTCGGCGTGTGAGGGGCGCAGCGGCTCTCACCGCATGCGAGGGATCGGGGCTGCCGAGGACCAGTCGGTGAGTGAGCGGGTTCTCCCGGCCATCACAATCTACGGCCCTGGTGGATGTTCGGCGTGAGTCGCCTGCTGGACGACGATTGTGATGGCCTGGCGGTCCGGGTGTGTCGGGAGTGCAGCGACGCGCCCGTGGGTGCGGCATCAGGGCTGACAAGCATCAGTTGCTGAGTGAGCGATCTCCAGGCCATCACAATCTGTGGTTCCGGTGCAGGTCAGGCGTGAGCCCGTCGCTGGTCGGAGATTGTGATGGCCTGGAGAACCAGGTGCGGATGCTGTGAACGCTCACATAACCCGTCCGGATCCTCGACGAGCCGGCCGAGCGTTGACTGCGATGCGACGACGAGAGCGGCGACCGTCCCGGCGCCGACGGTAGTGGGCCACCGACCTCAGCCAGGGCACCCAGCCCCCTCTCTATCCTTTCTTTCCTTTGTCTTTTCTTTATATCTTCCTTGCTCTTGTTCTTGTTCTGGGTCTTCAGTACTTCTGAATAACCCTCTTTAGACGTTGAAGCGGAATTCGACTACGGCGCCGGCGGCCACTCACACCCCCGCGGGGATGCTTTAGACGTTGAAGCGGAACTCCACGACGTCGCCGTCTTGCATTATGTAGTCCTTGCCTTCCATGCGGACTTTGCCGGCGGCGCGGGCGGCGGTCATGGAGCCGGCTTCCATCAGGTCGTTGAAGGAGACGATCTCGGCCTTGATGAAGCCGCGTTGGAAGTCGGTGTGGATGACTCCGGCCGCTTCGGGGGCGGTGGCGCCGCGCTTGATGGTCCAGGCTCGGGATTCCTTGGGACCGGCGGTGAGGTAGGTCTGCAGGCCCAGGGTGTCGAAGCCGACTCTCGCGAGTACGTCGAGGCCGGGCTCCTCGATGCCCATCTCGGTGAGCATCTCGCGGGCCTCGTCCTCGTCGCCGAGCTCGACCAGTTCGGCCTCGAACTTCGCGTCCAGGAAGATCGCCTCGGCCGGCGCGACCAGGTCACGCATCTGCTGCTTGAGCGGTTCATCGGCCAGCTCGTCCGCGTCGCAGTTGAAGACGAACAGGTACGGCTTGGCCGTCATCAGCATGAGCTCGCGGATCGCGTCCCGGTCGATGTCGGTCGCGATGATCGGCGTACCGGCCTCGAGGTGCTTCTGCGCGGCCCGGACCGCCTCGAGCACGACCGCGCTCTCCTTCTTCAGCCGGGATTCCTTCTCCAGCCGCGGGATCGCCTTCTCGACGGTCTGCAGGTCGGCCAGGATCAGCTCGGTCTGGATCGTGGAGATGTCGTCGGCCGGCGAGACCTTGCCGTCGACGTGCGTGACGTCGTCGTCGCGGAACACCCGGGTGACCTGGCAGATCGCGTCGGACTCACGGATGTGGCTGAGGAACTTGTTTCCCAGCCCCTCACCCTCTGAGGCTCCGCGCACGATGCCGGCGATGTCGACGAACTGCACGGTGGCCGGGATCACCTTCGCGGAGTCGTACAGCTCGGCCAGCTTTCCCAGCCGTGCGTCCGGTACGCCGACCACTCCGACGTTCGGCTCGATCGTCGCGAACGGGTAGTTCGCGGCGAGCACGTCGTTCTTGGTCAGTGCGTTGAACAGGGTGGACTTGCCCGCGTTGGGGAGCCCGACGATTCCGATGGTGAGTGCCACGGGCGACAAGGTTACGCGGCCAACCCCGCCGTACCCCAATTCAGCCGTCGGCTCCGATGATTCGGCCGCCAAATCCGGCCCGATCGCTCAAGCCGCGCTTCAGATCAGGAACGCCTCCAGCTCCGCCGCATACCAGCGGCTTGTACGACCGATCGAACGCATACCCAGCCGGCCGCACACAGCCAGCGACGCTGCGTTGTCAGGGCGAACCACCGCGTAGATCTGACCGAGACCCGCCTTGAACCCGTGCGCGATCGCACCTCGCGCGGCCTCGGTCGCGAGCCCCCTCCCCCACGCATCGGGGTGAAAGTGCCAGCCGACCTCAACCTCGCCTTTGCTCGCCGTACCGTCCGAGGGCTCGGGCAGCGGCACTAGTAACACTGTCCCCGCGACGATGGCGGTCGAGCGCTCTTCCACGGCCCAGACGCCGTACGTCTCGTCTTGGCTGCGCTGGTTCCAGCGTTCGATCGTCTTCGCGGCCGCGTTGCGGTCAGCCATCACCCGCGGCTCGGCGCCGAGCCAGCGCGACACCTCCCAGCGGCGATAGATGTCGAACACCCGGTCCTCGTCCGTGTCCACCCACTCACGCACGAGGAGCCGTTCTGTCTCGTAGACCACTCTCGGATCCATCCCGGCACCTCCACTGCGCTTTCCGTTGATCTATCTGGCCGAACCAGCCGAGGGCAAGTAACGTCTCCCATCTGTGACCAGTTGGAGCAGGAACGCCGGATTCGCATCACGCTTCGTGTTCGCGTGCGTGCAACTCCTGCGGTTCGGGTGGCTCGAACTCGTGTCGTGCTTGTTCGCGGGCTGCCTGTTCTTCGGCCTCGCGATCTCGAAGTACATCGATCTCCCGATCGCCCGGTACGACGCCCTGCTGATCTACTGTGTCGGTTTGACCCTCCTGTTCTGGGTGGTGCGCCTGGAGACCTGGCGTGAGGTCGCGGTGATCTTCGGCTTCCACCTGGTCGGGCTCGGGCTCGAACTGTTCAAGGTGCAGATCGGGTCATGGCAGTACCCCGGTGACGCGGTCACGAAGGTCGCCGGAGTGCCACTCTTCGCCGGCTTCATGTACGCCGCGGTCGGCAGCTACCTCTGTCAGGCCTGGCGGCGTTTCGACCTCCGGGTGAGCGGCTACCGCCCGATCCAGACCACGCTCCTCGCGGTCCTCATCTACGCGAACTTCTTCACCCATCATTGGCTCCCCGACCTGCGCATCCCGATCGCGATCGGCCTGCTGGTCGTGCTTCGTCGTACCTGGGTCTTCTATACCGTCGGTCCGCGGCGTTATCGCATGCCACTGGCGTTGTCGTTCGCACTGATCGGCTTCTTCCTGTGGATCGCGGAGAACTTCGGCACGTTCCTGGATGCGTGGAACTATCCGGACCAGGTGAATGTGTGGCACCTGGTCCATCCGGCCAAGTTCGGCGCGTGGTCTTTGTTGGTCAGCATGAGCTTCGTCCTGGTCGCCACCGTCAAATCGCTGGAAGGCCGCCTCTACCACCGCGGCCTGCCGGCCACCGTCGCGACACCACAGGCGACAACGATCACCCCGGCCGACCTCGACGCAGCCGAACAAGACACAGCCGACCACGACGCACCCTGAACACGACACGGCTGAACTCGACGCAGCCGACCTCGACGCGAGAAACACCGACGCGAGAGCACGTGCCGCAGCACGTCTCGACGCAACAGGTGCTGACACACGAGGGCTCGATGCGAGAAACCTCCACGCACCAGGCATCGACGTACCAGCTCTTCAGGCATCACCCCTTCAGGCACAGCTTTTGAGTCATCGCCCGTTCAGGCATCAGCTCTCCGGGCATCACCCCCTTCAGGCATCAACTCTCCAGGCGTCAGCTTTGAGGCATCAGCTCTTCAGGCGTCAGCTTTTGAGGCATCACCCCTTCAGGCAATGACTGTTGAGGTATCGACTCTTGACGCGACTGGCGTCGATGCGACGGAGATCACGCCGATCAACGGCGCGTCGACTGACAGCGATCCGGCTGAGATCTCACCGCAACATCGGAACGCCAACCAGAGCGAGCGGTAGCGCGTCTCTTCTGGTGTGAGGCTCCTTCGGGGGAGCGACTGGGGAAAATCCGCCTGATTTTGCAAGGGAGCATCATGTCCCGAAAGTTCGCTGCATTCGTCGCGTCCGGTGTGGCGTTGGCCATCGTCGTGGGGTCGTTGCTGGCCCTGGCGATCGGGCATTCGCGGCAGCCGAAACCAGCCGTCGCGACCACGCAGATGTCGTCTGTCACGCCGTCGAACGCGACGCCCGGCACACCCTCGGAGACACCGACCGAGACTCCCAGCATCAACGCACCGCCGTCGACGCCGCACCGTCCGGCCCCGAACCCGACCGCAGCGTTTGCCAAAGGCAACAAAAAGGTCGTCTTCCTGAGCTTCGACGACGGGCCGGACCCGCTCTGGACACCGAAAGTCCTGCAGACACTGGCGAAATACGGCGCCCACGCGACCTTCTTCGAGCTCGGTGCCATGCAGGCCGCCCACCCAGGGCTGCGCGAGCAAGTCCTTGCCGCAGGCAACACCATCGGCAGCCACTCGATCACGCACCCGCAGCTGACCGCGATCTCGGCGGCCAAGCGGCATCACGAGATCTTCGACGGACCGAAGTCGACCTGCTTCCGGCCGCCCTACGGCGCGTCGAACCCGAAGGTCCGCGCCGACATCAAGGCGGCCGGCATGGTCCAGGTCCTCTGGGACGTCGATCCCCGCGACTGGGCCCGCCCCGGCACCCCGGCGATCGTGCACAACGTCCTCACCCACGCACACAATCACAACATCATCCTCTTTCACGACGGTGGTGGAGACCGCTCGCAGACGGTCGCCGCGCTGGACAAGGTGCTGTCCATCCTCAAGGCCCAGGGCTACAGCTTCCCGGCGATGGACTGCTGACTTTCAGCTTGCCGTCCGAACGACGCCCGCACCCGGAACTGAGTCGGCATTCTCTCGGCACTTTTCCGGACCTCCCGGCGATTCGGTGAAAACTGTCGGTGGAGTTCGGCACTATCGGTGACATGACCGGTACGACGATGATGTTGCTGCTGCTCTTCCTCTTGGTCGGGCTGTTGCTGGGAGCTGTGTTCGGCGTGCTGTGGGTGCGCGGGCGGGACGGGGTCTCGCTCGCGCGGGTGACCGCCGAGCGCGACGCGGCCGAGGATCGAGTCGTCGAGCTGACGCAGGAGCGGACCACGGTAGGCCAGCAGATGGGTGGTCAGGCCGTCGTCAAGGAAGCGCTGGATCGCCTGCACACACAGCTGAATCAGCTCGAGAAGGGGCGCGCGGCCTGGCAGAGCCAGCTCCATCAACAGGTCAGCGATATGCGGATCAGTGGCGAGGCGCTGCGGCGCGAGACTGCGTCCCTGTCGACCGCACTGCGAAAACCGCAGGTGCGTGGTCGCTGGGGAGAGCTGCACCTACGCCGGACTGTCGAGCTGGCCGGCATGGTCGCGCATTGCGACTTCACCGAGCAGGCAACGACGGTCGGTGAGGACGGCGTGTTGCGACCGGATCTCGTGGTGAGACTTGCCGAGGGCAAGAATCTGGTCGTTGATTCGAAGGTGCCGCTGGCCGGGTTCCTCGAGGCGACGGAGTCGGACGACCCGGACTTCCGCGAGGATCGGTTGCGGGCCCATGCCCGACACATGCGGACGCACATCGATCAGTTGGCGTCCAAGGCCTACTGGACCCGGCTGTCGCCATCACCGGAGTTCGTCATCCTGTTCGTGCCGGGCGAATCGTTCTTGTCGGCGGCGCTCGACGTGGAGCCGTCGTTGCTCGAGTACGCCGCTGAGCGTCGGGTGATCCTGGCGACGCCGACGACGCTGATCGCGACCTTGCGTGCCGCGGCGTACGCGTGGAACCAGTCGGCGTTGACCGAGTCTGCCCAGCAGGTGTTCGAGCTCGGGCGCGAGCTGTACGAGCGGCTCAGCACGATGGGCGATCATCTCGGTCGGGTCGGGCGATCTCTGACGTCCGCGGTCGAGGCGTACAACGGCACGGTCGGATCCTTCGAGCGACGTGTCTTCAGCACCGCTCGCAAACTGCGCGACCTGCACGTCACCGAAGCCGAGCTCACTGCGATGGAATCCATCGAGGCATCCGTCCGGCCACTGACCGCACCGGAGTTCCTGGCCGTCGAAGAGACCAACCCCACCAGACGCTGGCCCCCAGCCCCCACGGCCCTCCCCGCCACCGACCACCCACCCCAAACCTCAACAGGCTGACCGAGGCGGCCATCGCCTACCCGGTGCCGTGCGCCAAGCTGCCCGCTGCGTACACGGGCCTACCCACATCCCCACCCCGGCGCAGCCTGTGCGGATACCCGGCTGCTCACGCGTCCCTGGCCGTGTTCCGACCCGTGTGTGCTCCACCCACCCATCAACCCGAATCGCTCGGTCAGGCGTGCAAGGTGGGGCGGTAGGTGAGTTCTTGGGTGTTGGCGTCGAGGGTTCGGCTTTCGAGCAGTTCGAGATCGAAGTCGGCGGCGTTCTGGAAGATGGGGAACCGCCCGGTCTGACCGGTGATGACCGGGAAGACGGTGAGCTGGATGCGGTCGACCAGGCCGGCTGCGAGCAGGGCGCGGTTCAGGCTCAGGCTGCCGTGGGAGCGGAGCGGTACGTCGGACTCCTGCTTGAGGCGGGTGATGGTCTCGATGGCGTCGCCGACGGCGATGGTTGCGTCGGGCCAGTCGAGGGGACCTTCGAGGGTGGACGAGACGACAGTTGCGGGCAGGTCTCTCAGCTGCCTGATCCAAGGATCGAGGGCCTCGTCGGGGGCTGCGGACAGCATCTCTGAGTTGATTCGGAATGTGTTGGCACCGAAGACCATTCTCTGTTCCTCGGCGTACTGGGCGCGGCGGCGCTCGAGAAACTCCGGCCCTTGTTTGCTCCAGTAACCACCCCAATCACCCGCGTGGGAGCCGAAGCCATCGAGGCTGGAGAAGACGTCGAAGGTGTAGGTCGCGGTCACGATGCACCCCTTGAGTCCAGCGGCGCCCTGATGAGCGGCCGTCTACCCGTACTACGAACGCATCGCCCCCGATCCGACACCGAGTAGACCGGCGTCAGGCGAATTCGACAGTCGACAGCCGCGGGCCGGCGTCGGCTGCATGCCGGCGGCGCACGGGTCCCGGCGGCGGCACGACTTTGTGCACCACATCCGTACTGCTGTGCGTCTGGCGTGCGGACCTCGTGCACAAAGTCGGTGGTGAGGAAGCGGGGCGGACGGGACGTTCTAGTCGGTGTGGCGTGCGGCGGTGGGGCGTAGCGGGTGGCCGTCGGTGGTGGCAGTCGGCGGAAGTAGCCCGGCAGCGGTCGTCCGGAGACTGTCGGCGGTCATGGTCGCGGCACTCGGAGTGTCGGCCGGGTTCTCGCGCCGGGTTGGGTTGCGGAAGGGGAGTGTCCGGAATGAGGGATAGCGTTTGGGGTATGGAGAGCGAAGTGTTGGGGGAACCGCCGGTTGCGGGGTCTGAGGTTGAGGTTTTGTTGGGGGCGCTTGAGCGGAATCGGCGGACGTTTGGGTGGAAGTGCGGTGGGCTTGATGCGGCTGGGCTGGCTGCGCGGCATGCGCCGTCGACTATGAGTTTGGGTGGGTTGCTGAAGCATCTGGCGTTGGTGGAGGACGACTACTTCACCGGGCGGCTGCATGATCGTGAGCTCGGTGCTCCGTGGGACGGCGTGGACTGGGATGCCACGCCGGATTGGGAGTGGGAGAGCGCGGCGGATGACTCGCCTGAAGAGCTGATGGGGTTGTGGCAGGACGCTGTGGAGCGGTCGCGTAAGGCGATCGCTGAGGCGTTGGCCGGCGGCGGCTTGGATCAACTCGCGAAGCGGGCCGGGCGGGGCGGGAAGGCGCCGAGCCTGCGGTACATCCTCGTGGACGTCATCGAGGAGTACGCCCGCCACACCGGGCACGCAGACATGATCCGCGAATCCATCGACGGCCTCGTCGGCGAATCCGCCGGATAAACGGTCGGGCCGACCGCGGGGCAGGGTTTGGGGTGGAGGTTGGGTGGGGTGGCGGAAAGCCGACAGGGGTGGGGTGTTGACAGTTTGGGGTTGGGTTGGGGAACTATGAGAGCGCTCTCTTGGTCGTTCGGCGGTCTACCGTCCCTCGTCGTTCGGACCTGAGCGCCGGTTCGGGTACCGCTGCGGCCTGGTGGTGCGGTGGGTGGGTCGGCCGGCGCTTCGCCTTCTCATAGGGACTGACCTGAGGAGGAACTGTGCGGATCAGAATTCCAGCGTTGGCGATCGTCGCGGTCGTGGCGAGTATGGCCGGCGTGCTGACGGCAACAGCGCAAGCGGCAACAGGCGATCGGGCTACAACAGGCGATCGGACTGCAACAGGTAAGCAGACGACAACAGGTCAACAGGCAGCAACAGGTCAACAAGCGGCGACAGGCCAACAGGCGGCTACAGGTCAACAACAGGCGGCGAAGGCAGCGGCTGTGCCGGCGACTATTCCGTTGGTTGTCACCAACAACTCGGGCCGTGGCGGCGCGGTCTACGTCTACAACTTGGGCACGAACCTGGCCACCGGGCAGCAGGGCTGGGCCGATGCCGGCGGCAACTTCCATGCCTGGCCTGCCGGCGGGAACCCGCCGACGCCCGCGCCGGATGCGTCGATCGCCGGTCCGGCCAACGGGCAGTCGATCACGATCCGGATGCCGAAGTTCTCCGGTCGGGTGTACTTCTCGTACGGACAGAAGCTCGTCTTCAAGTTGACCACGGGTGGGCTGGTGCAGCCCGCCGTACAGAATCCGACGGATCCGAATCGGAACATCCTGTTCAGTTGGTCGGAGTACACGCTCAACGACAGTGGGCTGTGGATCAACAGCACGCAGGTCGACATGTTCTCGGCGCCGTACGCCGTCGGGGTCAAGGCGGCTGACGGCACCACCAAGACCACCGGCCACCTGAAGCCCGGCGGGTACAACAACTTCTTCAACGCACTGCGCAACCAGCCCGGCGGCTGGGCGAACCTGATCCAGACGGCACCGGACGGTTCGGTACTGCGGGCGCTCTCGCCCCTGTACGGCGTCGAGACCGGAGCACTCCCGGCGAACGCGATGGACGACTACGTGAACCGCGTGTGGTCGAAGTACAGCACCCAGACCCTGACGGTCACGCCGTTCGGGGATCAGCCGAACACCAAGTACTTCGGACGCGTCTCCGGCAACGTCATGAACTTCACCAACAGCGCGGGCGCCGTCGTCACGTCGTTCCAGAAGCCTGACGCGGCCAGCATCTTCGGCTGCTTCAAGCTCCTGGACGCACCGAACGACCAGGTGCGCGGGCCGATCTCGCGGACGCTGTGCGCCGGGTACAACCGCTCCACCCTGCTGGTCAACCCGAACCAGCCTGATCCGAACGCGAGCAACTTCTACCTCGACGTCGTCACCAACCACTACGCGCGCAAGATCCACGCGCAGATGGCGGACGGCAACGCATATGCGTTCGCCTTCGACGACGTCGGCAACCACGAGTCCCTCGTCCACGACGGCAACCCCCAGCAGGCCAATCTCATCCTCGATCCGTTCAGCTGACGGACCGCTGCGAGCGCCCGGGTCCTGGGAGGGACCCGGGCGCTTGACGCCGGACGTACCCGGTGACACCTTCCCGAAGGTGGACATGCAGCACGGCCCGCCGGTGAAGAGAGCGATCGTGCCGGTTGGCGTGGAGCGAGCGTTCGAGGCGTTCACAACGGGCATGTCCGGCTGGTGGCCACTGCGGTCGGCAAGCGCCGGCGAGGTGCGGTTCGAGGGAGCCGTAGGCGGTCGAATCATCGAGTACGGCGACACCGGCACCCCGGCGTGGTGGGGCACAGTGTCGGACTGGGATCCGCCCACATCGCTCAGCTTCACCTGGCACCCGGGCAGCGACCCGCAGCAGGCCGGACACGTGACCGTCACGTTCACACCCATTGGCGGCGGCACTGAGGTGAGGCTGGTGCACAAACGGCGCGCCAAGGCACGGGCTGACTACGACACCGACTGGGACTACGTCCTCGCCCAGTACGCCGCAGCACAGTAGTCACCCGGTCAGAGCGCTCGACTTCCGTCCCGCAGGCAGCTGATAGTGGGCAGATGGTGAACGCTCCGGTTGATGCTAGTGCGCTCGAGGCCTCGCTGCGGCCACACGGTGAGTCGGTCATGCTGCCACGCGAGGCGTACACAGATCCCGCCGTACTCGCCTGGGAACGAAGGCACTTCTTCGCTGGGAGCTGGACCTGCATCGGCCGCGTCGACGAGTTGGCCGGCGACACCACCCATCGCGCCATCACCATCGGCGACATCGCGGTGGTGCTGACCTTCGGGGACCAGCCGAGAGCGTTTGCCAACACCTGCCGGCATCGCGGCCACGAGTTGCTCCAACGCGACGAGTCCAGCGACCGGCGAGCCATCGTCTGCCCGTATCACGGCTGGTCGTACGAACTCGACGGCGCCGTGAAGGCAGCACCCCGAATGGGTGACAGCTTCGATCCCACGCCGTACAACCTGGTCGAGTTGCCGACCGAGAGGTGGCACGGCTGGCTGTTCGTGAACGCGACCGGTACGGCGTCGTCGTTCGCCGAACACGTCGGTGGGCTGACCGAACTCGTTGCCCCGTACGCGCCGGAAACCCTGGTCCTGAAGGCACGGCACCAGTACGACGTGGCGTCGAACTGGAAGACGATCGTCGAGAACTATCACGAGTGCTACCACTGCCCGCTGATCCATCCCGAGCTGTGCAAGGTGTCGCCACCGACCTCAGGCGACAACTGGAATCTTCCCGGCGCGTGGGTCGGTGGTCTGATGGACCTGCGCGACGACGCCGAGACCATGTCACTCGACGGAAGGTCGCGTGGCGTGCCGCTACCCCAAGTGGATCCGCGCCGGGTCAACTACCTCGGTCTGTTCCCGAATCTGCTGATCTCGCTGCACCCCGATTACGTGATGACGCACCGGATGGAGCCGCGCACGCCGGGCCTGACCGCGATCGAGTGCTCGTGGTACTTCCGGCCGGAGGTGACGGATCCGTCGTACGCCGTGGAGTTCTGGGACATCACCAACCGTGAGGACTGGGCCGCGTGCGAGTCGGTTCAGCGCGGTGCCGAGTCCCCGCACTTCCGGCCTGGACCGCTCGCGCCGGCCGAGGACGCCGTGTACGAATGGGTCACGATGATTGCCCGCGGATACCTCGGCAAGGCGCTCGGCACTCAGTAGCGGGCGCGGTGAAGCATCGCTGATATGGAATTGACATTCCTGGCGGTGACGGTGGCCTGAGCAACGCTCAGAGCCACGAAAGGTGTCCCACCATGAACCGCCTCACCGCCGCAGCGGCAACTGTGCTCGCTGCCGCGACCATGGCCACCGGCCTGGCCGCGTGCTCGAGCTCTGACAACAAGGCGGCCGGACAGAGCACCCAGCCGACGGGCGATCCCGCCACTGCGACGTCACCCGCAGACCCAGCGAGCGCTCCGACCGACGACCCGGCCGCCACGCCCACGGACACTCCGACGGACACGCCGACGGAGAACCAGCCGGCGGCGTCAGGTGGTGGGAAGCCCTGCGACGACGAGAAGTTCGTCGTGGATCTCGTCAAGAGCGTGCGGGAGGGGCAGGCGCCGGACGACCCGGAGGCGGCCTCGCAACGCGTCGGCCAGTGGCTGAAGGAGATTCCGGCCGAGATCACCAAGCCGGGCGAGGCGATGGCGTACGTGATCGTTGCCATGCGGCATCCAGGCTCGGCCGCGGTCGGCGGTCTCGGCACCGACGACATGTTGGCCGACATCGCTCAGCTCGACGCCTGGTACGCGAAGAACTGCTGATTACCACACTATCGGGGGAGAACATCCAATGAGAACCATGATCCGCGCCGCTGTCCCAATCGTTGCCCTAGGCACGCTTCTGCTCGGCGCGACCGCCTGCTCCGACTCCCAGCCGGCGGCGGCGAACCAGCCCGCCCAAGGCGCGCAACCGGGCGCAGGGAGCACACCGACCAACGGCGGTACGACGCCAACCGGCAGCGGCACCCCATCCGACGGCAGCACACCCACCGATGGCAGTACGCCCACCGATGGTGGGACACCAACTGACGGTGGCGACCCGAGCACCGGTTCGACGGACAAGCCTGCCGGTGGCGGCGGCGACGCGTTCTGCAAGGAGATCCTCGTGGAGGCCACCAAGATGGCCGATCTCGACTTCACCGACGCGTCGAGCGCCGAGGCCTCGCAGGCTCTGGTCGAGCCGATGACCAAGCTCCGCAACGACGCACCCGGCGAGATCAAGTCGTCCATGGACGTGGTGCTGCAGGTCCTCCAGAAGGTGGCCTCCGGGCAGGCGCCCGATACCGACCTCGCCACCAAGTACGCGGCGGCCGACAAGTCCATGACCGATTGGGCGATGGCGAACTGCCAGGGAGTCGAGGGCTTCGGTGGCTGATCAACCTCTCCGGCCGCGCCGGATCACTCCGCACCACTACGCCAGCATGCCGCAGCACTTCGCCAGCACGAGCCAGTCGCAAAGGAACGAATCCATGTCTGAGAACGCATCCCTGTCCGAGGCCAAGCGCCGTTGGACCGCTTTGACCCTGCCCGACAAGCTGACCGTCCTTGCCGGCGGCATCTGCTTCATCGCCTCCTTCCTGCCGTGGTTCACGGTCAGCTTCCACGTGAAGAACCTGCCGAACGCCGGCGGTGCGTCCACGTCGGCGTGGAACGTCGGCTTCGGCGGGTGGTTCCCCGTCGTACTGCTCACCGCTGTGGCCGTGGCCGTGGTCGTCCGCGGTGTCGGCGCCCTGCCGATCCAGTCCGCGAACACGCTCCGGATCGCCCAGCTCATCGCTCCCCCGGCCGCCGCGGTCATCATCCTGATCCGCTGGGTCAGCTTCCCGGGTGGATCGTCGGTCTACGGCTCGTCCGGCGCCGGCTTCGGCCTGTTCATCGGTCTCGCGGCCGCACTGCTCGGCTGCGTGGGCTCGTACGGCGTACTCAAGCACCGCACCAGCTGAGCACCCCAAGCGGCGCCCAGCTGACGTTCTCTCCCCAGCTGGGCGCCTTCAGACGGTCCAGGCGTGGTCGGAGGTGCCGGTGGTGGGGAGGCCGGCGGCCTTGAGGTCGGTGCGGAGCTCCCGGGGCAGGGCGAATGTCAGGCTCTCCTCGGCCGCAGTGACCTCCTCGACCTCGCCGTATCCACGCTCGGCCAGCCAGTCCAGGACGTCACGGACCAGGATCTCCGGCACGCTCGCTCCACTGCTGACGCCGACGGAGTCGACGCCGTCCAACCAGGACTCGTCGATCTCGGCGGCGTAGTCGACCAGGTAGCCGGCCTTGGCGCCGTGCTCGACGGCGACCTCGACCAGGCGCACCGAGTTCGACGAGTTGCGCGAACCGACGACGATCATCAGATCGGTCTCCGCAGCCAGCTTCTTCACAGCGGCCTGGCGGTTCTGGGTCGCGTAACAGATGTCGTCGCTCGGCGGGTCCTGCAGACTCGGGAACCGCTCGCGCAGCCGTCGCACGGTCTCCATCGTCTCGTCGACCGACAGCGTGGTCTGGGACAGCCAGACGACCTTCTCGGGATCGCGGACCGTCACATTCGGTACGTCGTTGGGCCCGTCGACGAGGTGGACATGCTCCGGAGCCTCACCGCTGGTCCCGATGACCTCCTCGTGACCCTCGTGACCGATCAGCAGGATGTCGTAGTCCGTGGCGGCGAACCGCTTCGCTTCCTGGTGCACCTTCGTCACCAGCGGGCAGGTCGCGTCGATCGTCTTCAGCTGCCGCGCAGCGGCCTCCTGGTGCACCACCGGGGCCACGCCGTGGGCCGAGAAGATCACCGTCTCACCCTCGGGCACCTCAACGGTCTCGTCGACGAAGATCGCGCCACGCGCCTGCAGCGTCTGTACGACGTGCTTGTTGTGCACGATCTCCTTGCGCACGTAGACCGGCGGCCCGTAGAGGTCGAGCGCCTTCTCCACCGCCACAACCGCCCGGTCCACGCCGGCGCAGTAGCCGCGTGGTGCAGCGAGCAGCACCCGCTTGGTACGCACGGCGGTCGTCGTTCCAGTGTCGTCAGGCTGGGCAGTCACGACCCCCATCGTACGGGCCGGATTCAGCGCCTCCGGATCCGTACCACGTGCGAAACCGCCAGTGCGAACGTACAGATCGCCACCGCCAGGGCGGCATCGCCGAACGAAGTGAGTCCCGGTCGCGGACTGGCCGTCCCGGGCTTTGTGATCAGCATCACGACGATCAGAGCCGCGAGTACGGCGACAGCCCCCGGGACCAGCGCGGTCCGGGCCGGCCGGAAGCTCGCGTAGGCGAGCAAGGCGATCATGGAGCCCATCAGCAGTACGCCGATGATCGCGGGACCGCCGCTCTCCCGCCCGGCCATCTCCCACAGCGTCCCGTACTCCGGCGGCAGGATCGGCTGAAACGAGATCACCACCGACACCACCGCCAGCGGCCCGTAGAGCCGCGCGTACCCAGCAGCATCCTGCTCGTTCACCAGCACAGCATGACGACCCAGAGGTCCACCCACCACCACCGTTGCCGCAAGCAACCGATAGGCAAGGAAAGAAAGGACAAGGGAAAGGCGACCCGACATCCAAGGGCGGAGGGCGGGAGAGGACCGCAGTCGAGGAGCCGTCCGCCCTGTCCGGACGGCTCCCCCGGGAGGTGTTACCTGACGTCAATTCTGCGTGCGGAAGTCCTTGCCCGCAAAGGGTTTTCGGCTCTTGTGTTGGATGTGTTGGTTGATTGGTCGCCGCTTCGCGGCGGCTGGTCCGTTTGCCGCCTTCGGCCGGGGGGATGGCTCTTGTGCGCTCAGGTGGTGTGCGCGAGCGGGGTGTGGTGATAGCCGGGTGCCCAGGAGGTGATGGGGTCGGTCGGTGTGGATCCGTGCCTGGTGTGGTTCGGTGCAGAGTCTGGTGATCGGGCCGGTCCGGGTCCAGAATCCCGCTACCCGGACACGCCCGGCCACATCACGAGACCCCGGCCCGCCCGGGATGTCGAGTCGTGGATCCGGGTCAGGAATCGGCGGCGAGATTCGCCGATATCCACGACTCGATATCCCGGCCCGAACCACTCGCCACGACTCGATGCG